>JAMOPX010000108.1 GCA_027064285.1 Desulfobacterales bacterium
AAGCCCAGAGATTGGCTATAAAAAGCAGTTTAATATACCGTTTAAGATAAATCCTACACTTCCTCCTCTTGATTGTGATCTTAATGTTCAGCCAGTAACAACAACAGGTATAGATCTTTCATCATTTGGTATAAAAGGTGCCTTTACCATAGGAGAAGTAGATTCTCCTCCTGTCCCTATTGTTCAAATACCTCCGATCTATCCCTTATCAGCAAGAATGAAAGGAATAGAGGGATGGGTTGTGGTAAGGTTTATTGTGGATGAAAATGGATATGTCAGACACATTCAGATTGTAGATAGCAAACCAAAAGGAGTTTTTGAAAGCGCTGTAATAAGGTGTGTATCCCAGTGGAGATTTAAGCCAGCAACCTTAGAAGGAATCAAAGTAAAAACACTTGTTCAAACAAAGATTTCATTTAAGCTTAAGTAATGAAAAAGCTTTTAGTTATTATCTTTTTGCTTTTATATTCTGTCTCATATGCCAATGAACACATACCTTACTTAACAGGATTGATACTTTCTCATGCCCAAAGACTTATGAAGGAAGGAAAATATGACGCAGCTATAAGACTGCTAAATCGTTTTAAACAAAAACACAAAAAAGAGGCAGAAAATTATCTTGTGGATTTTACTTTTGGAAATTGCTTCTTTATGAAAAAAGCCTTTGATAAAGCTGCCAAATATTACTCTGCGTCAGTAAAGAAAAATCCAAAATTCTCCTCAGCATGGATAAATCTTGCTCAGTGTCTTTATTCTTTGAAAAAATACAAGGCCTCTGCAAAAGCCTTTATTAAAGCGTATAACACATCTTCTAAAAAAGAGCCTGAATATCTTTATTATGCAAGTATATGTTTTTTGAGTGCAGGAGAGTATAAAAAATCAATAAATCTGCTCAAAAAACTTATCAGCTCTTACAAAAATCCAAAAATTAAATGGAAAGAAGCTATTGCTCATGCTTATATCTTGTGCAAAGCCTACAAAAAGGCACTTCCATTTGTAGAGGAGCTATCTGAGATAGAAAAAGGGCGTAAAAAGATAAGGTGGCAGCAGCTTAGGCTTCACTTATATATGATGCTGAATATGGATCAAAAGGCGCTATTATATGCAGAAAGACTTGTGCGGGAAGATCCGAGCAATCCAAAGTGGTGGAAAGGGCTTGCACATTTTTACTTAAAAAAAGATGATTATACAAACGCTCTCTGTGCTCTTATTATAAAAGGATTCCTTGTGCCACTTACAGAAGAAGAACAGAAGATTGTTGCTCAGCTAAGTGCTGCTGTTGGTATTCCTCGTCAGGCTCTTCTTTTTTATAAAAAGCTTGCCAAAAAGAAGACCTCTTTTCAGCTTATATATCAGATTGCTCAGTGCTATATAAGGATTCACAGACCTTCAGATGCCTTATCATGGGTAGATAAAGGATTAAGCCTTTATCCAAAGGCAAGCAAGCTTCTTCTTTTAAAAGCAGAACTTTTGTATCAGCTTGGGCATTACAAAAAAGCAGCAGTTCTTTTTAAAAAGTGTGCAAAGGCTGGGATAAGTCCTGGAAGATGCTGGCTTATGTCAGGATATGCGTATCTAAGCGCAGGAGAGATAGCAAGTGCCATATATTCTTTTAGACAGGCAAAGAAATATCCTAAGCAAAAGGCAAATGCAATTAAGGCTTTAAGCTTATGTCTTTCAATGAAGTGAACTCAGCCGAACAGCCATATAAAAAAAAGCGGATTGTAGCTATAGTAAAGCGGTATTGTTGTAAGTGCTGAATACGATACCGGTGAACCCATGAGCTATGCAAAGGTGGAGATATTTTCTCCTGCTTCCAAGATCCCATTTCAATCTGGAAGAACAGATAAAAACGGCCGTTTCTGCTTTTTCCCTGATACTCCGGGCAAGTGGAAGATAGTGGTGGATGACGAAATAGGGCACAGATTAGAACTTCAGATTTCAGTAAACAAAAAGCTAAAAGTAAGCTGGCAGGTTAGGAAGCATGAAGAGTTTTCAATTCCTGTTAAGATATTAGTAGGAATTTCCTTTATTTTTGGCATCTTTGGGATACTTTCCCTCTGGAAGACAAAAGCCCAATCTTAGCAAATCAGCTGAGCATGTTCGAAAAAATCTTTTCGAACATGCTCTATAAAAGGATTTAAAAGATTTGAGAGTTTTTAAATTACATCTTTTTGAGGCTATCTGAAACAATTTTCGAACAGCCTCAAATCACTTGAATTTTTGGTCATTATAGCATATAAGGTAAGATACAATAAAAAATATAAAGTTTAGAAGGCGCTATCTGGTGGATAGAAGTATATTTTGGGAGCGGATAGCACACTTGAGGTCTTTTTTTCCGAAGGAAGGGGTAGACTCTGTTTGGATCAAGAGCCCTGAAAACAGGAGATATCTTTCTGGATTTAGAGCTCAGGATACTCTTATAACCGAATCTGCTGGTTCGCTTCTGATAGGGGAAAAATTTGCTGTTTTCTTAACAGATCCCAGATATGAACTGGAAGCAAAAGAAACTGTGCCGGACTTTGAGCTCAGGATACTCAAGAATGATCAGATAAAAGACTTTTGTAAGACAGTAATGGACCTTGAAATCAAAAGGCTGGGATTTGAAAAGGAATATGTTACTTATGGGGCTTATGTAGAAATAAAAGAGAAATTTAAAAGTATTGGCTACGAGATCGAGTTAATCCCGATTTCTGGAATCATAGAGGAGATGAGGCAGGTAAAAGACCAATATGAGATAGAAGCTCTAAGAAAATCTGCTGATATGATCTTACGCATAATGGAAGAGCTAAAAGGAGATATAAAA
>JAMOPX010000109.1 GCA_027064285.1 Desulfobacterales bacterium
AAACTCTTTCTTTGCCTCCTTTAATATAAAGGCTTCTGGATCATCCATAGACAAACTGAATTCAAACATCCTTTCTGATTGGGGATATATGATGGATTTTGGAGAAAGCCTGGTGTTAAAAAAAGAAAAGTCCGGGCTTATCTCTTTTGATAGAGGAAGAAAAAAATGATAATAGTCCTGTTTTACAGGAACATAAATCTTATATCCCTCTATCTGATACAGGGAATTTATCCATTCTTTTTTTTCAAATACCTTATACATTACCTGCTCCTTTGAGATTCAATCATAAAAATTCATCATAGTCATCTTTTTTATAAGCTGTAAGAAGAGGCTTTTGGTCTAATGAAAGACCTGCTTCCCATGAGAATATATCAAATGCATCTTTATTAAGCTTCTTTATAAATATCCTAATAGGTATTCCTACTGGACATACCCTTTCACAGGCTCCACAATCTGTGCATCGTCCAGCACAGTGAAGTGCCCTAAGTATATGAAATGTAAGGGTATCTGTTGGATCAATGCTTTTTCCAAAATATGGGATCTTTTCATCTACAAAACATGTTGGACAGTAACAAAGAGGACATACATTCCTGCAAGCATAACATCTGATACAGCTTTGAATAAGCTTTTGAATATGAAATCTCCTCTTCTCTATTGGCATCTTTTCTATATCTTCTACATCCTCATAAAAAGGCTTTTCAGCCCTTGCAGGCACAGGATCTGCAATTATTTCATCGTATATTACAGGATTAGGATGTGTGCAGTTTGCACAGTTTTCCTGTAAATAGTCTTCTTTTAGGAATTCCTCCTCAAATTCATTTCCTACTACTTTGAAACTATCAGAATTTTCATTTATCTCGAAAATCTCTTTTCCATCAACTGCTGCTTGGATCCTCCTATGATCTAATATGCCAGTGCAAGGAATACCAACAATATAGAGCTGATCTCTGCTTATCTGCTTTTCTAAGATATGGTTTACTATGCTTCTGGAAGTGCATCCATTTGCAATGATCCCTATTTTTTCCTTTCTTCCAGTAATATAATTGCACAGGTTTAGACCACAGTTGCTATTCCATATAAGTCTATCCACATCTTCTATTTGAGATATAAGAATAGGTCGTGGGAAAAAAGGATTTGTCCCTTTTTCATATCCTATGAATATGTCTATCTTTTTCTCCTCAAATAACCTTTTTGCAACATCTCTTATCTTTTGTGTATAGCTCTGCATTACAAAACCTCTGCTCTCTTCTTTATAAAGAAATTAGATGGACCAAGCTCTTTGACCTTATCTGCTATCATATTTGCTACTTCAGCAAACTTTGTGCCCTCTGCAGAAGAGATCCAGGAAAGAAAGATTCTCTCTGGCTCTATTCCTACAAACTCTAAAAGCCTTTTTAAAAGAATAAACCTTCTTCTGGCATAATAGTTCCCTTCTATATAATGGCAATCTCCTGGATGACAACCAGATATCCAAACAGCATCTGCACCATTTCTAAATGCAGCAAGCACAAATCTGGCATCTACTCTGCTGGAGCATGGCACTCTGATTACCCTGAAATATGGAGGATATTGCAACCTGCTCACCCCAGCTAAATCAGCTGCTCCATAACTACACCAATTGCATAAAAATGTCACTATATTTGGCTTCCATTCATTCATAGCCCTGCTCCTAATTCGTTTATCATGCTCATAATCTGTTCTGTCCTGAATCCATTCAGATTTATTGCCCCTGATCTGCAGGATGCTACACAAAGACCACATCCTTTACAAAGCACAGGATTTATAGCAGCCTTGCCGGCAAATCTTCCCTCTTCCATAATGTAAGGGGCTCCATATGGGCATATACTCACGCATACACCACATCCTGCACATAACATAGGATCTACTACAGAGACATTTCCTTCTGCAAAGATCTTATCTTTTGTAAGCAGGGTCATTGCCCTTGAGATAGAGGCCTTTGCTTGAGCAATAGCCTCTTCTATGGGTTTGGGATAATGTGCCATTCCACACAAGAACACCCCATCTGTTGCAAACTCTGATGGAGCGAGTTTTGGATGTGATTCCACAAAAAGACCTTCTTCATTCAGAGGAACTTTAAAAAGTTGGGCAAGTTTATCATTTTCATAGGGTACAATAGCTGATGCCAGAACCACCAAGTCCGCTTCTATAAGAATATCTCTTTTTAAGATATGATCTTGTACCCTGACATTTATAATTCCGTTTTGTATGTTAACTTCGGGCTTATTGCTTAGAGAATATCTTATAAAGATAACGCCTTTTCTTCTTGCCTTAAGATATAGATCTTCTCTTTCCCCATAAGTTCTTATATCCCTATAAAGCACATATATATCCATCTCAGGATACTTCTCTTTGAGATAAAGAGCATTCTTTATGGACTGCGTGCAACATACCTTTGAACAATATGGTCTTTCAGGCTCTCTTGAACCTACGCACTGAATAAATACAGCAGATTTTACATTGCTCAGGTCTTCTCCATTTAAAAGCTTTTTATCCAGCTCAAGTCCTGTAATTATTCTGGAATCCTTGCCATACATATATTCTTTTGGTTTGTATTCCTTTGCTCCGGTAGCAATGACAACTGCTCCATGTTCTACAACATACTCTTTGTTTTTGTTTTTTATTTTTGTCTTAAAGTTTCCAACAAAACCTTCTACTTCTTCTATATCTGAATCAAGATAGACCTGAATATTGTTATCGGATAAAACCTCTGTTATTAATTGATCCAGTCTTTCCTGTACCTTATCTCCTTTCCATGTATGAAAGATATTTCTTGCCTGACC
>JAMOPX010000110.1 GCA_027064285.1 Desulfobacterales bacterium
ATATCATGTCCAGGAGTGATTCCTACTTCTTCAAAGGTTGCCATCTCATTGTATAACCTTACAGCACATTCTAATATATGCATGGCAATGGCAGCACCTGTGCCTTCACCAAGTCTCATCTCTAAGTCAAGAATAGGTTTTTCTTTTATCTCTTCAAAAAAGAGCCTATGTCCTTTTTCTGCAGAGCAATGGGAAAAAAACAGGTAATCCCTAATCTCAGGCTTGAGTTTCATTGCCACAAGTGCACCAGCACATGAGATGAATCCATCCACAAGCACCAAAAGCCTGTTTTTTGCTCCGCCAATACATAGCCCGCATATACCTGCTATTTCCAAGCCACCAATTGCAGAAAGTATCTCAACAGGATTAGCCATTTTTATGGAATCCCTGTTTATCTCAAGTGCCCTTTTTACCACTTCTATTTTCTTGTTCAGTCTGGCTTCATCTATTCCTGTGCCCTTGCCCACCATATCCTCTGGCTCAATTCCCAACATAGCACAAAATATGGCAGAAGATGGGGTAGTATTCCCTATTCCCATATCACCTGCTGCAACAATATCAATCCCTTTTTGCCTTGCCATATCTGCCATTTCTATTCCTACATATATAGCCTCTTTTGCCTCTTTAATGCTCATGGCAGGCCCTTGAGCAATATTTCCTGTGCCATTTCTGATCTTTTTCTTTATAAGATATGGACTTTCTCTTTCTATGTTTCCATTTACTCCAACATCCACTACATACACATCTGCACCTGCTGCCCTTGCCAGCACATTTATCCCAGCCACTCCATTTAAAAAATTTTCTACCATCCCTTTTGTAACATCCTGAGGATAGGCACTTATACCCTCTTTAACAACGCCATGATCCCCTGCAAACACGAATACTGCCTTTTTGCCAAGACTAAAGGTAAAGGTTTCCTGCTCTTTTATAGCTACAATCCTTGCTGCAAACTCCTCAAGTCTGCCAAGACTTCCCTTTGGCTTTACAAGATTATCCAACCTTCTCTTTGCTTTATCAATCCACTGGTCTGAAATCCCTTTTATACAAGAAAGTTCAGATTCCAAATCTATATGCCTCAACTGTCTCCTCCTCCCAGTCCTCCCATAGATAAAGCTCATACTTTTCTTCTGCTATAAGCCTAAAGGCATATCTGATCAACTCTTCATAAAAAGCACAATAAGGGCTTGGGGCATTGAGTTTACCATAAAAAGAATGCACTTCAGCAGGACAAGGTGCACCACAAAAGTGTCTTATAGCACACCTCTTACAAGGCTCTATATCTTCTGCCTTCCTGTTTGTTACTTTTTTAAAAGGCACACTTTTGAGGGCATCTGCCACACTGTCTAGAAAGATATTTCCTCCCTTAAACTCTGGAAATCCTATAAATTCACTACATGGAAAAAGCCCTCCATGAGCAGAAAGAGCAAAGAAACACCTTCCACCTCCGCAAGGGGATATATCACACATAAGCCTTCTGGTAGTAGGCCCTACAATGCCTGCCATGATATTAGTGAAATTTGTTACTATGATCTTTTTCTGTTTTTCTTGATATATCTCATATACACGATCCAGTGCCTTCAAAAAATAAAAGGTCAATTCATCATCATCTGGTTTGAGCTGTTGTCCACCTTTTTGTGTGCATCTCACAGGATTAAGCATAACCATGTGGATATCATGTTTATCACAAAAGTCTATCATTTCAGGAAGATATCTTACATTTACACTTGTTACTGTGGAGATAATATTGAATCCTGGATAGGAACTTATCTTATCTATAATATCTACCAGCTTTGAGAACGCACCTTTTCCAGCCCAGTTCTTTCTTGTTGCATCTGCTATCTCCTGAACAGGTGCATCTAAGGATATTCCCAGACCTATGTTATGCTCTTTTATAAAGGATATGTCCTGCTCATCCAGAAGTGTACCATTGGTCTGAATACCAAATATAAAGTCATCTGAATATGTCTCAATAGCAGGAAATATAGAGTCCTTTGCAAGCATGGGTTCGCTTCCGTGAAATATGATCTGCGGCTTTATCCCCTTTATCTTCAGATCTTCGTAAAAGTATGTCTTAAGATGTGCAAGGGCTGTTTCTACTTCCTGTCTGCTCATTGTTTTTCCATTTCTACGCATATCTTCAGGCAGATAACAATATGTGCAATTAAAATTACATCTTTCTGTTGGATTAAAATATACAGCAGAAGGGGTAAGCCCAAATCTCAGATAATCCATTTCTTTTTTAAAATCATCTTTTTTTGATTCAAATTCTCTAACCAAATCCCCCGAGAGGGCATCCCTTATGCTATTCTTTTCCACCAATGCCCAGTAAGCAGTATCAGGCTCAATAACAGCCAACCTGTCTTCTGCACCAATATCCAAGACAAAAAAGCTTGGGCCTTCACCAGTATTAGCGTATTTTACACTTTTCATGACTTTATACCCCTTTTTACACAAAATCAGGGATCAGGCATAATCCCTGATCCCTATGCTGAAAACACTACTTATTAGTTACTTTTTGGGAGCAAGCATAATGTAGTGGGAAAGTCCTGTTCCTGTTGCTCCTTTGCACTGTCTGCGGAATGAAATAATCTTTTGAGTTTTCATAATGTATGCACCTCCTTTTTAATTTACTGCTTCTCTACTCTTAACTGCACTTTTACCTTATTCTGCCCATTTGGGCATTCCCATTCCATTACAGGGAAAGAGCCACCAAATTGAAGGATGGTTATTATACCAAACAGATTGTGATAAAAATAACCACAAAAATCTCCACACTTATGAATGCTCAATTCATACTCTTCTCCCTCTTTCATACCTATGCTACACTGCCCTTGCATCCCGATGATCTTTGCGATCACCTTGTTACCAAGTTTTGGATAATTTACTGCCATTTCCAACACCTCCTTTTTAGAATTTTGATCCCATACTAAAGTGCAGTTTACTGCCTGTTTCATAAGGCTTTTTGTTAAGAGCAAATCCCCATTCTATACGAATAGGGCCCATTGGAGAATACCATCTTATTCCAAAACCAATACTTCTTCTCATATCAGAGAAGCTATAATCTTCACTTGCCCTCCAAACATTACCTGTGTCAAAAAAGGCAAGAGCTATAAAAGACTTATCCTTAGTAACAGGAACTCTGTATTCCACATTGTATATCATCATCTTTTCTCCACCTATCTTCTCCAATGTCCAGGGATCTCTGGGAGATATCTCTTGATAATTAAATCCTCTCACTGTGTCAATACCACCTATGAAGAATTTTTCATAAACAGGCAACATTCCTCCTGATCTTTTCTGTAGTCTCCCCCACCTGCCCTGAAGCATAAGAACTGTATTCCATCTAAATCTAAAAAACCAAGTACTTTGAGCCACATATTTATTATATGCATTATCTCCTCCGAGAATACCTCCTACATATTCAAAAGAAAGTCTGTTAAGAGAACCTCGGGTGGGATATCTTACATTATTAATAGAAATTCTACTTATACCAAGTGTTATCCCACTTGTGGTAAAAGTTCCTTCCATTGCTCTTATAACATAAGAAGAATATGGATAAATATCGTATATTTTAGCAGAGTCAAATTCATATTCTATCCATCCTCTTGTATATTCATCTATCCTTTTCAAAGGAAATCCAAGTGAAATAGAGCCTCCCGCACTTTTTCTGGAATATTCATCAAAATCCCTTCTCCATCTAAATACCCTAAAATCTCCTGATATAGGCCTATCAAACATCCAGGGTTTGTAATAATCTATATCAAACAAACTGGATACACCACCAAATCTTAATGCAATTCCTATCCTTTCTCCAAGTCCTCTAAAGTTATCCCTTGACAATTCTATAGAACCCATAAGCTTATCCATAGTGCTAAAACCTGCTCCAAAGCTAAGGCTTCCTGTAGGAGCCTCTTTTACCTTTACATCTAATATCATCTTATCCGGAGCACTTCCTCTCCTTTTTTCAATTTTAACGTCCTTGAAGAATCCCAACCTATTAAGGTTGTCTGTGCTATCCTGAAGCTTTTTTCCACTGAAGTAATCTCCTTCCACAAGCTTTAATTCTCTCCTGATAACCTTGTCTCTAGTAATTGTATTTCCTTCAATATTTATCCTCTCTATTTTGACTTTTGGCCCTTTAGAAATCTTATACACAAGATCGATCAGGTGTTTTTTGCTGTCTCTTTTGCTGATAGGTACTACCTCAGCATATGCATATCCATCATCTGAATAAAGCTTTTTTATATTATCAATATCCTTTCTGATCTGCTCTCTATTGAACACATCTCCCTTTTTTAGTTTTATTACCTTCATAATCTCATCTGCAGGTCTTACAAGCTCTCCTGACACAGATACCCTATTTATGTGATACTGAGGTCCTTCATATACTTCAAATGTTATCACAAAACCATCTAATTTTTTGTCATATCTTACCTTTGGCTCAGACACCCTTGCCTCTATGAAACCATGATTATGGTAAAAAATAGTTATCTTGTGCACATCATACTCTAATCTCTTCTTATCTAAGAATGCTGTTCCCTTAAACCATGAGATCAAGCTTTTCTCTTTTGTAATCATAGCTTTTTTTATCTGTTTGTCTGAGATCTTCTTATTTCCGATAATCTCTATCTTTTTTATGTAAACTTTTTTTCCCTCTTTTATTTTGTACTTTATTGCAACCTGATTTCTAGGCATCGGAACAATTTCATAATTTATTTGTGCCTTATAATATCCATGAGATGCATAAAACTCTTTTAATTTATTAATACTCTGCCTGAGAGCACTGTAATCCAGCATAGAATACAGTTTTATCCCAATTTCTTTTTTCAATTTATCTTCTTTGAGTTTTTTATTTCCCTCAAAGATTATCTTGGCTATTATTGGCTTTTCTTTTACTATGAATATTACTATCTTTCCTTTTTTTCCGTCTTTTACCTCTATTTTTACATCTGAAAAATATCCCATCCTGTAGATATCCCTTAGGTCCTTGTCCAATGTTTCATAGTCAAGCCTACTACCTGGTCTTGTTCTTATGACAGCGAGTATAGCCTCTTTTTCTATCCTATGATTCCCCTGAACCTGAATATCCTCTACTAAATTGCTTTGGGAATAGGCAGGTCTTAGTTGAAGTAACACAAAGAAAAAAAGGAAAATAAAAATAGCTCTATTTTTTAATCTCAACCAATACCCCATCTTTTAACTCAAAGCTTCTGCTCATCTTAGATGCGATCTCTGTATCATGAGTAGCTATTACAATAGCAACCCCTTCTTTTTTATTCAACTCCAGCAACAAATCTACTATATCTCTGCCAGTACTCCTATCCAAATTTCCTGTGGGCTCATCAGCAAAAATTATTTTTGGCTTCATTATAAATGCCCTTGCAATTGCCACCCTTTGTTGCTCTCCACCAGAAAGTTCACCAGGCTTATGATAAAGCCTATTTTTAAGACCAAGTTTTTCAAGTATATTCACAGCCTTTTCATAGGATTCTTCTTTTTTATAACCAGCTATAAGAGCAGGCATCATCACATTCTCTACTGCATTTAACTCTGGCAACAAATAGTGAAACTGAAACACAAAACCAATATCTTTATTTCTTAAAGAATTCAATTCATTTTCTTTCATCTGATATATATCTTTTTCTAAAAATCTAACAAATCCCTTTGTTGGAGGCTCAAGTCCTCCCATTATATTTAAAAGAGTGGTTTTTCCAGAGCCAGAAACACCCATAATAGCTATACTTTCTCCTATAGAGATACTCAAAAATATGCCTTTTAGAACCTTTAATATGTATCCTCTATGTTCAAAGTATTTATGCACATTGTTAACATCCAAAAGACTATTCATACCTCAGTATATCCACTGGATTAAGTTTAGATGCATATTTTGCCGGATATATAGTAGCCAAAAAAGAGATCAATATCGCAGACACACATATAAACACCACATCCCATATCTGCACAGAAACAGGAAGTTTTGATATGTAATAGACATCTGCAGGAAGACTTATAAACTTATATCTTTCCAGTAAATAGCAGATCAAAAGACCTGCTCCAAGTCCTAAACATGTTCCCATGGCTCCTACAATAAGCCCTTGTATAATAAATATCTTCATTACTGATTTAGAAGATGCCCCTATTGCTCTTAGTATTGCTATATCTTTTCTTTTTTCCATAACCATTAAGACCAATGTGCTCACTATATTAAGCGATCCCACCAGCACTATCATGGTGAGAATCACAAACATGGTCATTTTCTCGAGTTTAAGAGCAGAAAAAAGGCTTTTGTTCATTTCTTTCCAATCCTTTACTATTAGTGGACAACCCAAGACAGATTGGATTTTCTTTGCTATCTTATCAGATACATTTGGATCTTCTATTTTTATCTCAATCCCTGTGATTTTGTTTCCTAAGCATAAAAAGTCCTGCGCCTCTTTTAATGAAACATAAGCCATAGAAGAGTCATAATCATACATCCCAGACTCAAATATCCCAACTACTCTGAAATTTCTTGTATTTGGTATTCTTCCCAGTGGAGTAAGTTTTCCTTCCGGAGAAATAAGCGTTACTATATCTCCTACAAAAGCCGTAATTCGTTTTGCAAGTTCTGATCCCAAAATTATTCCAGGGATATTAAAGGGGCTTTTATCAAGTAGCTTTAAAGACCCTTTTTTAAGCATATTTTTTATATCTATTACCTTGGAAGCAGTTGTAGGGTCTATTCCTGTAAGAATTACGCCAGAAGAACCACCATAAGCCTTTATCATTACCTGAGAATACACAAAAGGCGTATATGCTTTTATTTCTCGTATGTTTTTTAACTTTTGCATTATCTCTTCATATCCATTAATATTTCCTTCGAGGCTTAATATAGTTATGTGAGAATTTATTCCTAATATCTTGGATAAAAGATCTTTTCTGAATCCATTCATAACAGAAAGCACAATGATAAGCGCCATCACCCCTGCCATTACTCCTATGACAGAGATAACAGTTATTAAAGAGACAAAAGAATTTTCTCTCTTGGATTTCAAATATCTTATGGCAAGAGCAAGTTCAAAAGACATAATACTACTGCTTTGGCTTCATATGGGGAAAGAGAATCACATCCCTTATGGAAGGAGAATCAGTAAGAAGCATTACCATCCTATCTATTCCTATTCCTTCACCTGCTGTTGGTGGAAGACCATGTTCTAATGCAGTAATATAGTCTTCGTCCATAAACTGTGCCTCTTCATCACCTGCTTCCCTTAATGCCACCTGCATCTCAAATCTTTTCCTCTGATCCACAGGATCATTTAGCTCATTAAAGCCATTTGCTACTTCCATACCTCCTATGAATAGCTCAAACCTGT
>JAMOPX010000111.1 GCA_027064285.1 Desulfobacterales bacterium
GCCTCTTCATCACCTGCTTCCCTTAATGCCACCTGCATCTCAAATCTTTTCCTCTGATCCACAGGATCATTTAGCTCATTAAAGCCATTTGCTACTTCCATACCTCCTATGAATAGCTCAAACCTGTCTGCTACATCTGGATTCTTGTCATTTCTTCTGGAAAGCGGAGAAACATCAATTGGATAACCAACAACAAACGTTGGATTTATAAGTTTTGGCTCCACAAAATGATCAAAGAGTTTAGTAATAATCTTTCCATGAGTATCCCTTTCTAAGATATTTATGCCATAACTTTCTGCAAATTTTTTGGCAGCCTGCTCATCCTTTAACACCTCTTCTGGAACACCACCTATATCTCTAAGAGCATCAAATAAGGCTATCCTTCTCCAGGGTGAAGTAAAATTTATCTTATTTCCCTGATATTCTATTTCTCTTTTTCCATCAAATAACTTACCTAAAATACTGAGAAAAAGCTCTTCTGTAAGCTTCATCAGATCTTCGTATGTGGCGTATGCCATGTAAAACTCCAGCATAGTGAATTCAGGATTATGATGAGTTGATATACCCTCATTTCTAAAATTTCTGTTTAGTTCAAATACCTTATCCATCCCTCCAACAACAAGTCTTTTCAGATAGAGTTCTGGTGCAATTCTTAAATAAAGTTCCATTCCAAGTGCATTATGATATGTTTTAAAAGGTCTTGCAGTAGCACCTCCTGGTATAGGCTGCATCATGGGAGTTTCTACTTCTAAGAAACCTTTTTTTACAAAAAACTCTCTTATAGAGTGTATAATCTTACTTCTAAGAACAAAGACCCTCTTTACCTCGTCATTTACCATAAGATCTAAGTATCTTTGTCTATATCTTATCTCCACATCAGTTAGCCCGTGCCATTTCTCAGGAAGTGGTCTTAAAGACTTACATAGAAGCTCCAGTTCCTCTGCCATTATAGTAAGCTCACCGGTCTTTGTTCTAAAAATAGGGCCTTTTACCCAGATAAAATCACCCGCATCCATGAGTTTAAAAATCTTGTATTTTTTATCTCCTACCTTATCTTTCTTTATATATATCTGAATTCTGCCAGTGCCATCTTTAATCTCTAAGAAAGAGGCCTTTCCAAAGCTCCTTATTATCATTATTCTTCCAGCCACAGCATATTTTCTATCTTCTCTTTCCAGCTCTTCAGCAGACATACCTTCATACTTTTCCCTGAGTCTTGAAATACATATATCCGGCTTAATGCCTGTGGGATAAAGATTTACTCCCATCTCCCTGAGCTTCTGAGCCTTGGTAAGCCTATCCCTTATAACTGGACTTAACTTTTTCATGGCATATTTCCCCTTTGTTTTATGCATCTAAGTAATCTAACTAAGCCAAGTAGTCAAGTCTATTGCTCCATCAAAGCTCAAACTTAAGTTCAAAGCTTATAGAGGAGAACTCTCTCATGGGAGAAAAAGTTGGGCTGAGGTTGCAAAAATATAAACTTTCATGGTTGGCAGAGCATTAGTACCTTGAAATTAGTACCTTGAAATATTTGGTATAATTTATTTCTCACCGAGAATTGCTGATACAGATATAAGCTTAAGGTCAAAGGTAAGGGAAAAGAGCAGAAGCTGTGGAAATTTGGTGGAGCATACAGGCTTATTTATAATCTTGGGGCTGTTTCAAAGAGAGTTTCTCTGGTGGCAGAGAAGGGAAAGAAGCACCTATGCAAAGCAGTGTGCTGAGCTTGTAGAACTTAAAAAAGAATTTTCGCAGATGGCTGGTATGTTGTCTGCATAAGACAGCAGTCTTGTTGGCATAGATATGGGTATTCAGGACGAAGTTTTCCAAAAGATGGAAGAAGCAGGCTAAAAGACACGGTGTGGTGGTGGAAGATTTGAAAGATAATAGATTCAGCATGGAGTATCTTTATCAGAATGCTTGAATACAAGTGCAGGCAGTATGGACAGATATTTCTAAAAGTAGATCCAGAAGGAGCAGTCAGACCTGTCAGCTTGTGGTTTTGTTCATCCTAAAAACAGGAAAGGGAAAAATCTTCTGCTGTCTGCACTGTGGCTACACTGATGATGCAGACATTAACGCTGCGAAAGTGATATTGCAAAGAGGGTTGGCTATCCTTAAAAGCTCTACTGCTGGGCTGGCGGGAAGTGACGCCCGTGGAGAGGGCACTGACCGCCGGAACTGGCTTTGAGCAGGTCTACGAGTCATCCCTCGTTGAAGCGGGAATCCCTCGGCTTTAGTCGTGAGAGGGTCGATTGTACAATAAAGTATAGCCTGGTACATGTTCCCAAAGTAGTGCAATAAAGCGAGCAATAGCAGGATTTATTCCGTGTCTGCACAGAAAGCAATATACATGCAGTGCATTGAGATAATGTTGCATAGTTTCTCTAAGTCTCAAAATTATCACCTCTCTTATTGTCTCTTTACTATAATTATCGGCATTTTTGCAGGACCTTTTCTGCAACAAAATTTGACATGGATAAAAAAATCGTAAACGATCACAGGATAATACCAATACGGGTTTAAAATATACCTCTAAGAAAATTTCCATGTAATTTTATCATCAATAAACAGCGGTTTCCCCACAGATAAGCCACGAAGAGACAGCGCCCTTCCGACAGTTGCATCCGAAAAACCCCCTTGCCCTTATTCCACTTCCGGTTAGACACCGGATGTATGTTAAGGATAACGAATTTGGTAGAAAGATGGCGTAGGGATAGCTTCTTTAAAACAGAGCTTAGCTATTTGGATAACTTAAGAAAAGAATTAAGAATTAAAGAAAAATCTCAACAAAATATACACAAAGTAGAAGAGATATATTAACCATATGTTTGGCTACTTTTTTATAGGAAATTTTGGACTTGAGCTACTGTCATCTGTTCGAAAAACCTTTTCGAGCAGGCTTTTGTCTTTTGTTAAGGTTGTTTTTCGGTTGAACATAAGAAAAATATATGTTTAAAAAATTAAAAAATTTCTGCGGGAGATAGTATGAAAGATATAGAATTCTGGAAAATGAATGGAAGCGGGAATGATTTTATTATTATAGACAATAGAGATACCATTATAAAAGAGGAACAAATGAGTTCCTTTTCTAAGCTTGTGTGCAGAAGAAGGGTTTCTGTGGGAGCAGATGGGGTAATATTTATAATGGAATCCAAGACCTGTGATTTTGCATGGAGGTTTTATAATTCAGATGGAAGCGAGGCAGAGATGTGCGGGAATGGAAGTCGTTGTGCTGCAAGATTTGCATATCTGAATGAAATAGCGCCAAAGAAGATGAGATTTGAAACTGCTGTAGGACCTATATCAGCAGAGGTTTTAGGAAGAAGAGTTAAGGTCATGCTTACTGATCCAAAACATCTTAAAATAAACATTCAGTTAGAAAAGCTATTGGACTGGGAAAGTGTTGATTTTATAAATACAGGGGTTCCTCATGTGGTAATAAGAGTAAAAGACTTGGAAAACATACCTATTAAGGAGGTAGGAAGGAAAATCAGATTCCATGAGATATTTTCTCCTGAAGGCACAAATGTAAATTTTATGAAAAGGATGAAGGACAATCTTATAGAAGTAAGGACTTATGAAAGGGGAGTAGAAGATGAAACCTTAGCCTGTGGCACAGGAAGTATTGCTTCTGCTCTGATTTCTTCTTTAAGAGATGGGATCAGTTCACCGGTAGATGTAAAGACAAGAGGAGGAGAGATATTAAAGATATATTTCAAGAGAGAGGGAGATAATTTTTTTGATATATGGCTTGAGGGTGATACAAATATTGTATATAAAGGAAAGCTTTACAGAGAAGCCTTATTATAAATCTCAAAAAAGGAGGGGTTTATGTTTGAAGGATCTATAGTAGCAATTGTTACTCCTTTTAAGGACGGCAAGGTTGATGAAGAAGCATTTAGAGAACTTATAGAGTTTCAGATAGAAAATGGCACAAGCGCTATTGTGCCCTGCGGAACAACAGGAGAGTCTGCTACATTGGATTTTGAGGAACACAAGAAGGTAATAGAAATATGTGTAGACGCAGTAAAGAAAAGAGTCCCTGTAATTGCCGGTGCAGGCGCAAATAATACCAAAGAGGCTATTGAACTTACTGCTTTTGCAAAAGAGGCAGGAGCAGATGCAACGCTTCAGGTAGTTCCTTATTATAATAAACCAACCCAAGAAGGTCTTTATCTGCATTTTTCTACTATTGCAAAAGAAGTGCCTTTTCCCCAGGTCCTTTACAATATTCCGGGAAGAACAGGTGTAAATATGCTACCTCAAACCGTGGCAAGACTTGCTGAGCTTAAAGAGATTGTGGCTATAAAAGAGGCATCTGGTAATCTTGTTCAGATGGCAGAGATCATGAATCTGGCAGGAGATAAGATTACTCTCATTTCGGGAGATGACACCCTGACTCTTCCTGTGCTTTCCATTGGAGGGAAGGGGGTAATTTCTGTAATAGCAAACATTGTTCCTAAGGAAACAGCAGAGATGGTAAAGCTATGGAAACAGGGAGATGTAGATGGTGCAAAAAACATGTATCTGAAACTTCTTCCTCTATGTCAGGCAATGTTTTATGAGACCAATCCTATTCCTGTAAAAACTGCTCTTTCTCTGATGGGAAAGATCACAGAAGAGATCAGATTACCTCTTTGCCCAATGAGTCCAGCCAATCTGGAAAGATTAAAGAATGTATTAAAACAGTACAATCTGATATAAATGAATATATAGGAGATGAAGCTATGGTAAGAGCAATTGTGGCAGGTGCTGGTGGTAGAATGGGTAAAAGGATAATCAATATAATAAATGAGACAGAAGGTATTCAGCTTATTGGTGCTTTTGAAAGAAGCAATCATCCTGAAGTGGGAAAGGATGCGGGCATTGTGGCAGGGATAGGAAAGCTGGGAATTGAAATAAAAGGCTCTGTTTCAGAAGTCTTGGACAAAGGCGATGTCTTGATAGATTTTACTGTGCCTGAAGCTACTTATGAACATGTAAAAGTAGCAGCTGAACAGGGAATTTCAATGGTAATCGGAACTACAGGATTTTCTGAAGAGTTGCTGGCTAAGATAAAAGAATATGCAAAGAGGATCAGATGTGTCCTGTCGCCAAATATGAGCATTGGAGTTAATGTGATGTTCAAGATGGTGGCAGAGCTTAGCAGAATCTTAGGAGAAGATTACGATGTGGAGATTGTGGAATTGCACCATCGTTTTAAAAAGGACGCCCCAAGCGGAACAGCTCTGAAGTTGGCTCAGATTATTGCTGATGTCAAAGGGATTGATCTGGAAAAGACAGGTGTTTACGGAAGAAAAGGAATTGTGGGAGAAAGAGACAAAAATGAGATGGGTATCCATGCTGTGAGAGCAGGTGATATAACAGGAGAGCATATAGTAATATTTGGTGGAATGGGCGAAAGAATTGAGTTTATTCACAGGGCGCACAGCAGAGACAACTTTGCAAGGGGTGCTGTCAAGGCGGCTATGTGGGTAGTTAATCAGCCACCCGGAGTTTATGATATGCAAGATGTGCTCGGGTTGAAATAAAAAGAAGGAGTTTGGCATATGTTTGAAAGAGCGGAGAGACTCAAAAAACTTCCTCCTTATTTATTTAAGGAACTGGACAGAAAAAGGGATGAAGCAATATCCAAAGGAGTAGATGTTATTGATCTTGGAGTAGGGGATCCAGATCTTCCCACGCCAGAGCCTGTGGTAGAGGAGATGAAAAAGGCAGTTCAGGATCCAATGAACCACAGGTATCCCTCTTATTCAGGTATGATAGAGTTCAGAAAGGCTGCAGCACAGTGGTATAAAAGCAGATTTGGAGTATCAGTTGATCCTGAACAAGAGGTTCTGTCTCTTATAGGAAGCAAAGAAGGAATAGCTCACTTTCCGCTTGCCTTTGTGAATCCGGGGGATATTGTGCTTGTACCAACTCCTGCGTATCCAGTCTATAACATAGCCACTATATTTGCAGGTGGAAACTCTTTTTTTATGCCACTTCTGGAAGAAAACCATTTCTTGCCAGATCTTTCCTCAATTCCTACGGAGATTGCTGAGAAAGCAAAGATTATGTTTATAAACTATCCAAATAATCCTACCTCTGCCACAGCAGACAAAGACTTTTTTAAGGAAGTAGTAAAATTCGCAAAAAAACACAATATTATTGTGTGCCATGATGCAGCATACACTGAGATAAGCTTTGACGGATACATACCTCCGAGTTTTTTGGAGGTAGATGGAGCAAAGGATGTGGCAGTGGAATTTCATTCCCTTTCCAAGACATATAATATGACAGGCTGGAGAATAGGATTTGCTGTGGGAAATTCTGATCTTATTTCAGCACTGGGCGCAATAAAAAGCAACATAGATTCTGGTGTTTTTCAGGCTGTTCAGATAGCGGGGATAAGAGCACTAAGATTAAATAAATCTTGGCTCAAAAGCACAGTGGATATATACAGGAAAAGAAGAGATATGCTTGTGGAGGCATTAAATAACATTGGGCTCAAAGTAAAGCCACCTAAGGCTACTTTTTATCTATGGATAAAGGTACCTGAAGGTTATAGTTCAGAGGAATTTGCTTCCAGGCTTTTAGAAGAGGCAGGGATTGTGGTTACTCCTGGAAATGGATTTGGAGAGCCAGGAGAAGGATATATAAGAATATCTCTTACCCAAAAGGATGAGAGATTAAAAGAGGCAGTGGCCAGGATAGAAAGGATAAGGATTTGAGGGCATTTATCTCCATAGGCTCTAATATCGGAGAAAAGCTACAAAACTGTTTAAAAGCTATCTGTTTGCTGGATAATCTGAAGGGATGTAAGGTAATAAAGAAATCTTCCTTTTACAAAACAGAGCCAGTGGGATATAAAGAGCAAGATTGGTTTATAAACTGTGCTGTTCTAATAGACACTAAACTTAATCCTTATGAGCTTCTGGATAGGCTTCAACAGATTGAGATACTTATGGGAAGAGAAAAAAGCTTTAAGTGGGGGCCAAGGTTGATAGACCTGGATCTTTTGTTATATGAGGACATTATAATGAATGGGGAAAAACTCACTATTCCGCATCCTTTGATGCATAAGAGAAGATTTGTGCTTGTTCCGGTA
>JAMOPX010000112.1 GCA_027064285.1 Desulfobacterales bacterium
GGCTTTCTATGATATCCAAGAAGAGCAATATCAGAGCAGTGCACAGCTCCGCACATATTCAAACAACATGCCATAGAGATTCTTACCTGCGCAGGCAGTGTCATACTTTGAAAATAATCAAATAGTTCGTCCATTATTGCTTTTACCATGGAAGAGGCATCAGTAGCAGGAGTATGACAATGGATATATCCCTGGGTATGAACTATATTTGTAATTCCTGCACCTGTTCCACCAATTGGGAATTTATAACTTCCAGTATGGAATTTTCTATTCTGAAGATCCTTTTTTAGAGCCTCCAGCTTTTCTTCACTATCTACTATAAATTCTATATTGTTTCTGGTAGTCCACCTTACATAACCATCGCAGTACTTATCAGCTATGTCACATACTTCCCTTATATATTCAGCAGACATAAGACGAGGAGCACCACACCTTACTGTATATACTTTATCCCCTGTTTCTGAAACATGCATCAAAACTCCAGGCTCAAGAATGCGATGATACTTCCACTTTCCATAGTTTTTCTTTATTACTGGAGGGAAAAATTCCCAGAAATGCCTTGGCCCAATATCAGTGATTCTATTTTCCATTGGTTTCTCTGGATTATATAATCCCAATCTTTCTGTTGAAAGTCCCATAAGTTATACCTCCTCTTAAACAGATTGAATTTTTGTTAGCTTTTGATAGCTTTCATAATCAGCTTATCCCTCATCAGGACTACCTCCACCTTGAACCCATTCAGACTGTGAGAAAAACTCGTAAAAACTCACAGTCTAAAGAGGTCCTATCTCTGATGTCTCTTACGATATTCTTTGATATCTCTATCCCATCCACCAGGAACATCCTCTTCTTTCCAGAAGATATAAGGATTGCTTCTTGGCTCTTTTACCAACTGTGGAAATGCAGGTACCTGTAACACTTCTAAGAGCTTGCGTATACTTTGTCTCTGGATAAGCTCTCCAACTCTTTCTCTATTCTTTCCTTCCTCCATCCACCAATCCCATACAGGCTCAATTACTTTCTCTTTAATATTATCATATGGGGGTTCTGCTTTCATAAATGGAATGATCACCATCGAAAGCTGAGCACCTTCCAATATCGGTGCTTTTGCTCCTATCAGAATTGTTACTCCTGTGTCTTTACCAGGCCTGAGAGCTTCTGGCATAACATTTATGCAATGCATACAGCGGACACACTCTTTATTATTAATCATAAGCTTTCCATCTTCCATCCACATACACTTAGATGGACATAGATCTATCACTTCTTTATATATATCGAATTTACCCCAGTCTCTTCCACTATGAGCACCTCCATTTGGAGGGATCTCTCCGTTGATATATGCTTGTACTGCCTCTTGATCTATTCTTATTTCATCTCTCCATGTTCCTATAAAAGAAAGATCAGCCCTTGCTATAGATGCCACACAACAGTTAGGACAGCCATCAAACTTAAATTTAAATTTATATGGAAATGCAGGTCTGTGCAATTCATCTTGATAGTATGTAGTAAGTTCATAACACATATCTTGTGTATCTATGCAAGACCATTCGCAACGGGCCTTACCAATACAACAAGAAGGAGTCCTTAAATTTGACCCAGAACCACCCAAATCTTGCTGTAACTGGTGAGTTAATTCAAAGAATATAGGCTCTAACTGTTCGGTGGTTGTTCCTAAGAATATGATATCTCCTGTAGATCCATGCATATTAAAAAGACCGCTTCCTCTAAATTCCCAGAGGTCACACAGGGTTCTTAAGTAATCAGTATTATAAAACTTGCTCGCAGGTTGGTTTATACGCATTGTATGAAAGGCCGCAATTCCTGGAAACTTATCCGGAATATCAGAGTATCTTCCTATAACACCACCTCCATACCCAAAAACTCCAACGATTCCACCATGTTTCCAGTGGGTTTCACCATCCTTAAAAGAAAGCTCTAACTGTCCCAGAACATCTTCTACAACATCCTTAGGAATAAGGACTTTATCATCCGCTAACTTTCTTCTATGTAACGCTTCTCTTTTCAGATCAATTACAAAACTGGGCCAAGGTCCTGTCTCAAGTTGTTCTACTGTAGAAATATCATGCTTACACTTGAATTCTTTAAGTTCCTCTTCTGTATAGTTATGCACTTCTTCATCAGTATAAATCCGCATTTCCTCATACTTTATCTCTTTTTGTTCAAACTTTGGTTTAAATTCCATTACTTCGCCTCCTTTTTCTCCTTTTTTGTGTAGTTTTTATCAGGATTGTCCAAACTAATAAAAACCACTTTCTTTTTTCTTCTCCACCTCCTTTCTCTTTTGTTTTATGTCTTTGAATCACATTCCTTTCCCCATTTTTGTCAAAGTTTTATAATCATAGTATTAAAAGATTGTCAATAAAAATTTCCGTAAATTTCACCTCTTGCGTTATAATGATGGAGAGGTTCTGAAGGTTTCTACGCGTGCGATGATGGGAGCTATTATTGGATGGACTAAGCGCCTGGGGAATGGATACTTATAATAGACGATGTAGTAGTAATCAAGCCATTTTTGGCGTCCAAAACAGCACTATCAATCCAAGCGATATCGCACCAAGTTGCAATTAGCTTGGGAGATGATTGTAGAGGTTTACCAAACTGGTCTGTCTATTGATTACCTGCTGACTTGTAAATACTACCTCTACAAACTCACCGAGAATTGCTGTTGCTGCTGAGCATTTCTTGACAATATAAAAATACGATGATACCCTTGTTAAAAATTAGAAAAAGGGGTTTGTATTATGAAATACATGAGGTATTATGAAATGCTTTATATTATAAGGCCTGATCTTGAGTCTGAGGTATACAAGTCCGTAATACAAAAATACAACAAAATAATAGAGGACAACAAAGGTATAATAACAAAAGTAGAGGAATGGGGAAAAAGGTCGCTGGCCTATGAAGTAGAAAAATTCAAAGACGGATTTTATGTGCTTATAAGATTCTGTGGAAATGCTGATCTTCCAGAAAAGCTACAAAGAGATTTTAGATTTGAGGAAAGAGTGTTAAAATTTATAGTGGTAAAATTAAGAGATAAGGTAAATCCAGAAGAATTAAAAGAAAAAGTCTCCGAGGAAAAGGCAAATGATGAGGAGGTAAAAGTAAAGGATGGAGGTAAATAAGGTGCAAAATGCTCCAATAAGACCATATTACAGAAAAAAGATATGTAGATTTTGTGTAGATAAAAATCTAGTAATAGATTACAAGAGGCCGGATATATTAAAAAATTTTATCACAGAAAGAGGGAAAATAATTCCTTCAAGAATTTCAGGCACATGTGCTAAGCATCAGAGAAAGCTGGCCAGGGAAATAAAAAAGGCTAGGATTATGGCTCTCCTTCCTTTTGTTGTATATTAATGAGAGATTATAAAATTTTTATAAAAGCATACAATGAAGTTAAAAAGAATGTTGATCCCAATAAAAGAGGGACTTTACCTGATTTAAGTAGACTTGTGTGTTATATATTAATGGGAGTTCCTCCTGTTCCGGCTGATGAGTATGACGTGCCGGAGGCCCAAGAAATTGCTATTGAACAGAGAATCGCTATATTAAAGGCGATATTTGTAGAGATAAATAAAGATGAACCTGAAGAATTTATAGACCAAGGGCTTAATCTGTATGATACAGCGGGTAGGATGGCAAAAGAGTTGTTAAAAGATAATATGTCTGAAGAATTATCTGAGTTTTTGGATAAACATGTAGCATATTATCCTCAATTAGATGACTATGATTTGATATAAGGAGGGTTGGTATGAACACGGAAGAACTCGTCACTCTCATGAAACAGGTAGAAGAAAAAGGTCTTGATTGGTCTGAAGTAGAGAAAAAAATAGATGTTCCGAAACAAGTGCTAGACTTATATGTAAAATCCGGGCCTGTTCCTGTAACTATTATAAAAAAACTCAAGCAGATAGTCGAAGAATCACAGAATTAGTAAAAACGCAATGAGGGTGGAATTTTTACTGGACGGAGGTTCTTTTCCTTTAGCAAAGCTATTAAGCTCTGTTATCTTTGCAGAATCAAATAGCTGAACTATAATAGTGGAAGGAAAGGATATTTCTATGTTTCTTAGGGGTGTGTCTTATGTACCTTTAATCCAACAGGATGAAGTTTTATTCTGACTTTAATTATATTAAGTATTACAATCTTAAAAAAGAAGGAATTTCACCTACTGCTTCATCAAGGCTCAAAGTAAAGCCATATGATCCTAAGTATCCGGCTGTATGTATGGACGAGAAGAACTACCAGCTTTTAGAGAATAAGGTAGAGCCTCTTCCTTAAAAGCCTCACAAATCGGAGAAAGAGGACTATGAATATCAAAGGAAAGGGGTTGTTAATTTGTTCATTTTGAGTTTCATTATACTCCCAAGCATGGTAGTTGGTTGAACATGGCTGAAATAGAACTCAGTGCCCTGACAAGGGAATGTCTCAATAACTTATATTATGAAAGAAAATTTATTAATTATCCGCATAATTGTGTATAGCTATAATTGATCATATGTCTGTCCTGGATGCAAAAGTAGTTTTTAATAAATGCTTAGCCAAGGAGATCTATTTTCTTCTTTTAAAAGCAAAAGAAGTTTCTTTAAAAGCAAAACCAGGACAATTTGTTATGTTAAAGCTATATCCTGATAGGCTCGCTTTTCTACGGCGTCCTTTTTCTATATGTCTTTCTCTTCCAGAAAAAGACATTTTTGCCATATTATACACTATAAAAGGAAAAGTCACACAATCCATGAGTTCTCTTAATACAGGAGCGACTATTTCTGTTGTAGGACCACTTGGAAATCCTCTTAAGCTTCCAGAAAATATTTCAGATTTGATACTGATAGGAGGAGGTATAGGAATTGCTCCTCTTATATCTTTCTTACCCATGTACCACGAAAAAGCACATTTTATTGCTGGCTTTCGCTCTTCTGAGGATTATATAGATGTGAAAGAGATATTTCCAGGCACATACGAATATATTGTGGCTACAGAAGATGGAAGCAAAGGGTATAAAGGGACAAGCCTTGATCTTTTTAGGCAATATACAAAAAGTCGAGTTTTTAATAATGCAATAGTGATATCATGTGGTCCCCTTGCTATGTTAAAAAAGCTAAGTAAAATATGTGCGCAAGCAAAACTTACATGTTACGTATTTCTTGAGACTCATATGGCCTGCGGAATGGGACTGTGCCAGGGTTGTGTGGTAAAAACAAAACAAGGCTATAAAAGGGTTTGCAAAGATGGTCCTATATTTAGTGCAGAGGAAATATGCTGGGAAGAGATTCGAGATTAGAGGTTGATCTGGGTTTTATAAAACTAAAAAATCCTGTGATTGCTGCATCCGGAACTTTTGGATATGGTGATGAGGTTGCAGAGTTTGTAAGCCCATCCTTTTTAGGAGGGTTTGTTACAAAAGGCCTTTCCATAAAACCTAAACAAGGAAATCCTCCACCAAGGACATGTGAAACAGCATGTGGTATGCTTAATTCCATTGGTCTTGAAAATATCGGAATAGAGAGATTTCTAAAGGAAAAATTGCCCAAGATAAAAGCTTATAATACCGCTATAATAGTGAACATATTTGGAGAAAGCATATCTGAATATGCAACGGCTGCATCTATGTTAAAAGGAGTAGCAGAAATCTCAGCTATAGAGATAAATATATCATGTCCTAATGTCAAAAAAGGAGGAATGCTTTTTGGAACAGATCCAAAGCTTTCCTTTCAAATTACAAAAGCTGTCCTAAAAGAATCTGACAAGCCAGTAATAGTGAAATTAACCCCTAATGTGACAGATATTACAGTTATAGCAAAATCTGTTGAAGAAGCAGGAGCTTATGCCATTTCTCTAATAAATACAATTACGGGGATGGCAGTTGACATTGAAAGGAGAAAGCCTGTCTTGGGAAATATGATAGGAGGTCTTTCAGGGCCAGCAATAAAACCTGTTGCCTTATACATGACATATAGGGTAGTAAATAGTGTCAGCATACCTGTAATAGGAGGCGGAGGGATTATGGATTATAAAGATGCACTTGAATTTCTTATAGTGGGAGCAAAGGCAGTTCAGGTGGGAACAGCCAATCTGGTAAATCCAAAGGCCTGCATAAATATAGTAGAAGGCCTTAACCAATATTGTACTGAAAAAGGCATAGAGAGGCTTCAGAACATAGTAGGCAGTCTCAGAACAGAATAAGAAGATTAAACAGGAGGGAAAAAATGAAAAAGGTAACCATTATAGGTGCTGGAAATGTGGGTGCTACCATTGCTATGAAGATATTTGAGAAAGATTTAGCAGACATAGCTCTTATAGATGTAGTAGAAGGGCTTGCTGAAGGGAAAGCACTGGATATGAAAGAATCTGCTCCTATAAAAGGGCATAATGCAAATATACGCGGATATACAAAAGACTATTCTGCAGCAGAAGGAAGTGATATCGTTATAATTACTGCTGGTATAACCAGAAAGCCTGGAATGAGCAGAGATGATCTGCTTTCTAAGAATATGCAAATAGTCGAAGATGTAGTAAAAGAAGTTGTGAAATTTGCTTCTGAATCAATTCTTATCATGGTAAGCAATCCACTTGATGCAATGTGTCATGTGGCATATGAAGTAAGTGGTTTTCAGAGAAGAAGAGTCATAGGTATGGCAGGTGTGCTGGATTCGATCCGCTTTTGCACTTTTATAGCAGAAGAGCTCAACATATCTGTAGAGAATGTGCAGGCGCTTGTCTTGGGAGGACATGGAGATTCTATGGTTCCGCTTCCCAGATACACTACAGTATGCGGAATGCCTATTATTCAGCTTATAAATAAGGATAAGATTGAAAAACTCATTAAAAGGACAAGAGAAGGTGGAGCAGAGATAGTATCCCTGCTTAAGACAGGAAGTGCATATTATGCACCTGCTGCTGCTACTGTGGAAATGGTGGAAGCAATATTAAAAGACAAGAAAAAGATTTTGCCCTGTTCTGTGCTCTTAAAGGGTGAGTATGGCATAGAAGATGTATTTTTGGGTGTTCCTGTAAAGTTAGGTCAAAAAGGGGCAGAGGATATCATAGAAATTGATTTAAACAAAGAAGAGATTGAGGCGCTTCACAACTCTGCAGAACATGTGAGAAGACTTGTGGAAAAAATGAAGCAGCTAAGGACAAACAGGACCTGATCCTTTTCCCAAGGGATATCCTTTTCTTATAGCGTTCATTGTAAACTCGTGAGCAAGGGATGCGGCATGTTGTAGTGAATATCCTTCTGCTAAAAAAATAGCCAAGGAAGTAGAATAAACACAACCGCTTCCATGACTGTGGGGAGCAGATAAAAGGCGTTTATCTTCTACATAAAAGAAGTCATTGCCATCATAACCTACATCTACTATTTTGTCTTCTGAACAAAATCCAGTAATGATAACCTGTTTTACTCCTGTCTTATGAAGAGCTAAAGCAGCCTTTTCTACATCTTGTAAATTTTTTATTTCTATTCCAGAAAGGAATTCTGCTTCATAAGTATTTGGGATAATCACATCTACCAGTGGAAAAAGTCTGGTTTTTATCAACAGAATGCTTTCTTGTTTTAAAAGCATTGCACCAGTACTTGCTTTAACCAAAGGATCGAGCACAACAGGAGAAAGTTTTTTCTTTAAAAGCACATCTGAGACTACCTTTATAGCACCAGTTGAAAATAGCATCCCTATTTTTACAGCATCTGGCAGTATATCTTCCAGTACCACATGGAGCTGCTTTGATATGAATTCCTCAGGGATAGGCATTATGTCTGCTACTGTAAGAGAATTTTGGGCAGTAAGCGCAGATATGACTGTCATTGCATGATACTTTAATTTATAGGCACTCTTTATATCTGCCTGTATCCCTGCGCCACCAGAAGAATCAGATCCTGCAATAACGAGTATGCATTTCATAAAGCTTTTTTGCCAATTTTCTTAATAGAAAGAGATATAAGTTTATCCAGGAGTTCTGAAAATCCAATCCCTGCCTTTTTTGCAGAAAGAGGAAAGAGACTATTCTCTGTCATGCCAGGAATAGTATTTACTTCCAAAACATAGACTATATCTGCTTTAAGTATCATATCGACCCTCGCCCATACATTACATCCAATAGCATTAAATGCAACCATAGCAGCTTCCTTGGCCTTTTGTTCTAAATTCGTAGGGATCCTAGCAGGACATATCTCATCTGTAGCGCCTGGAGTATATTTTGCCTTAAAATCAAAGAATTTGTGCTCTTTCTTCGGCACTATTTCAATCAGAGGAAGAACTTCCAGTTCATCTACCCCAATAATTGGGGCTGTTATTTCTATGCCGTCAATGTATTTTTCAATCAAGATCTCTTCATCATATTCAAACGCCTTTTTAATTCCTTTTTTCAACTCTTCAATATCTGAACAGAGACTTATTCCAAAGCTGGATCCTTCTGTAACAGGTTTTACAACTGATGGGAAGCCAAAAGTAATGAGCTCTTGCAGTGAAGATTCAGAATATGTGTTCTTTTTAATACATATTGCTTCGGGTACATTAAGACCTTTTTCCTTGAATATTTCTTTTGATATCTTTTTGTTCATTGCTATAGCATTGGCTAAAATATCAGAGCCAACATAGGGGATTCCCAATATGTTTAAGAAACCTTGGATAGAGCCGTCTTCTCCCAGTCTCCCATGCAAAAGAGGAAATACAATGTCTATCTCTGCTCTATTCTCGAACAGAAATTGAAGGTCTTTTCTTATGTCTAAAAATATTGGATCATACTTTTCTTTGCTTAACGCATTATATACTGCCCTACCGCTTTTTAGTGAGATTTCTCTTTCAGTAGACCATCCTCCAGACACTATAGCTATCTTTAGCCTTTTCATTTCAAAACCTCATTTACTTTCTTCCATAAATACCTTGAGTTAAATTCTCCACTTGAAAGCATTCTGGTAAATTTGTCATGACTGATTCCATATATCCAGAACATCTGATAATCCAGTCGCTGTTGCCTGTTTATTTACCACTATGAGATAATCCGTGTATAAATCAACTAATTCTTCCCAATCTGCTGTAACTTTAAACATCTCTTTTCTTCATCATGTATTGGTATTCAATAATACCATCTTTTTTGCATAAGGTCAGTTAATTATTTCGCTTAAAAGAAATCCTTTAGAATCAACTCCGTTTGACAATTCTTCTAATTCCTTGCGCATCTTTTGACTTGCTGGTATCCTTTTCATAAGCTATTTCCTCCTTTATGTTTTTGTTTTGGGTGGCCTTATTCATTTAACCTCGGGCACCCCTTTTTTACAGGAATTATAGGACATGACCCTTGGTATCAAAGCAATGAAAGCCTCTGCGATGCACAACAGAAGTGAAAAAAAGGAGTTTATTGCAGCCTTTGAGGAGCATGGGATAGGAGAAGAGAAGAAAGTTGTATGGGCAGATGAGATGCGATTAGGGCTTAGAGGGCAAGTAAGAAAAGTGGGCACCGAGTTTCAGTCTCTTTTAAATATTGCTGACAGGAATGGTGGGAGCTGACTTTGCTCATCTTGTAAATGAAGCAGCTCTTCTGGCTGTGAAGAAAAAGGCAATAACCATTGATAGGCAGAGAAATGGTTACAGAATATGGGATGAGTGAAAAAGTGGGAAAGATGTGCTTTTCTTTTCAAAAAAAGAGATTATTTTTAGAGACAGAGGTTCAGACAAAAACAGAATAATACAGTGAGGCAACTGCCCAACTCATAGATGCAGAGGTCAGAGAGATAATAAACAGGCGATACGAAAGGGCAAAACAGATACTTACAGAGAGATTGCAGCTTTTAAAAGAAGGTGATCAGCTCCTGATAAAAAAGAAAAGCTGGAGGAAGATGAGCTGAAAGCACTTGCGGAAAGCTGGGATAAAAGCAAAGGAGGTGATGGGGGATGAGCGGATTTGAAAATGCCTTTGAAAAGCGGCCATTAACAAAGGAAGAGCTTGAACAGATAAAGAAAAGGCTTTTGGAAAGAAAAAAGGAACTTCTAAATGAGATAGCAGATATCTTAGAGAAGGAAGCAAAAGAGGAGTATCAAGAGCTGATCGAAGCAATCAGAGAGGAAGGAGATATTGCCAGTGCAGAACTTCAGGAAAGCACTATACTCGCACTTGCTGAGATGAGAGCCAAAGAGATAGAGCAGATAGACGCGGCAATAGAAAGGATTGAAAAAGGAGAATATGGAATATGCATTGATTGTGGTGACTGGATCACCCCTGCCCGATTAGAGGTGCTTCCTTATGCACTGAGATGTAAGGAATGCCAGGAAAGAGCAGAAAAACTCGGAGAAGTTTAGTATTACTCTGTTTCTTTTCATTCTTTTCATTTTTTTTGTGGGTTACTCTATCCTTATCCTTTGCAGATATATACTACTATGTGGACAAAGATGGTATATGGCATTTTACCAATATAAAAACTAATCCATCTTTCAGACTCTATATTAAAAGCCTTTATAAAAGTCCGGATAAGGACATAAGAGATTATGACGCCATAATAAAAAAGGCATCTAAAAGGTTTTCTGTAGATCCTGCCCTTGTAAAGGCCATTATAAAGGCAGAATCCAATTTTAACGAAAAGGCGATTTCCTGTGATGGCGCAAGAGGACTTATGCAGCTTATGCCAGACACTGCAAAGGATATAGGCATAAACGATCCCATGGACCCCGAAGAAAACATCATAGGAGGCGTGAAGTATCTGAGTAGGTTGCTCAGGCAATTTAGGAACCTACACCTTGCTATTGCTGCCTATAATGCAGGTCCTGCCGCGGTAAGATATTACAAAGGAATACCGCCTTTTTCAGAAACAAGAAGGTTTTTAAAGATAGTGTTAAAGTACTACAGAAAATATAAATTATTATGTTCCAAAAAGAATAAAAAAAGCTTATTTTATCTTCAACCAATAAAAAATCCAAAATAAGCAAAGATTAAGAAATTAGCTGATTATCATCTACGAGTATCCAGATATAGGTTTAAGGCCAAAAATTCCTGCTGTAAAGCTGTTTTTGCTCAATA
>JAMOPX010000113.1 GCA_027064285.1 Desulfobacterales bacterium
ATTTTATCATCAACATACAAATGGCTGACTGATAGTTCCTTATGGAAAATTTATAAAGTGAACGCCTAATTGATATTGATATTACATGCTATAAGATTAAGAAATATAAGCCTTACTTTAGTATTGCCTTCTTTTTCAATCTTTTTTTGCGGAATACTATAAAATTAAGTCCTGAAATCTCCTATTCAGCAGATGCCCTGAAGAAATATTTGTTTGACGGGCAAATAGCCCGCCGAGTTTTTATTCTAAGGTATATATCTGACCAGGCTCAAGCACTATTACCTCTACATCAGGTTCAATCTGCTTTGCCAGTTCTACAAAACGGTTTGCATCCTGTTCAATGATGGGAAATGTCTTGTAATGCATAGGTATTGCCTTCTTTGGTTTGAGCAATCTTAAGGAGTGGGCTGCCTGATAAGGATCCATCACAAATACACTCCCTATGGGAATAAGCGCAAGATCTATATTGTAGAGTTCTCCCAAAAGCCTCATTGACTCAAATATCCCAGTATCTCCTGCATGATATATAGTTTTCCCATCTTCAAGTTTTATTACAAAGCCAGTTGGATTTGCTGTTGCTGAAGAATGAAATGCCTGGGTCATGGTTATGGTTATCCCTTTTATCTCGGCACTACCTCCTATGTTCATCCCATATCCACCAAATATTATGTTATCAGCGGGGAGTCCCATTTCTGACTGAAGTTTTGCTGCTGTTTCAGGAGCTACTACAATTGTTGCACCTGTATTTTTTACAATATCTACAGCATTTCCCATATGATCAAAGTGATCATGGGTAACAAGAACAATGTCAGCCTCTTTTATATCCTCCAGCTTTACAGGACAAAGAGGATTGTCCTTGATCCATGGATCAATTATTATAGTTTTTCCCTCATGGGAGCTAATAATAAAACCTGCATGACTCAACCATCTTATTTTTGCTGCCATGACCTCACCTCTTTAGTAGTTTTTATTTTGCACTTACCATGAGTATCTGACCAGGAAATATCTTACTACTCTTACGCAGGTTATTTATCCTGAGAAAATCAGAAAGACTCATTCCAAATTTTTTTGCTATCTCATAAGGGGTATCTCCTTTCTTTACTTTATAAAGGGATAAATTCATCTTTTCCTTCTTAGACACATGAACCTCATTTATGGGAATATATATAATCTGTCCTATTCTCAGACTATGATTTCTTATACCATTTAATACTATAATCTCTTTTGTAGTTACTCCAAATCTTCGAGCAATCTTCCACAGGGAATCTCCTTTTTTTACTGTATATTTTAGTCTTTTTTTACCATATACAAGCATACTTGCAGAAACCGCAGTATATATCCTTTTTCTTCCTACAGGGATTTTAAGTATTTTCCCTGCTCTTAACAATGTGCCGTTTCTTAGATTATTGAGTCTCATTATAGCCCTTACACTTGTGTGATATCTTTGTGCGAGCAACCAAAGACTTTCTCCTTTCTTAACCCTGTGTCTTATATAATATGGATAATATGGTACCTTTGGTCTCCACCTTGGTATTTCATCCAGCTTTGCAAGAAGCACTTCTCCTTTTTCCCTCGGAACTTTCAATGGATATGGTTCATTGGGAGGAGTGCAATTCAGTCTTAGCTCTGGATTAAGCTCTTTGAGAAGCTTATAAGGAACACCAATATATCTTGCCACGGTCATAAGATGAACCTGCTTATTTACTACAACTACATCTGTCTCTATTGGAGGATCAGGCTGTGGTAAATCAAAACCATATTTCTTTGGATTATTTACTATATGAAGCACTGCCAAAAACTTGGGCACATAAAATGCAGTTTCTTTGGGAAGAAGTGGATAAAGATCCCAAAAGTCATCTAAGTAATTTATCTTCTGAGATCTGATACACCTTAAAACCCTTTCTTCTCCACAATTGTAAGCTGCTAAGGCTGTTGTCCAATCACCAAATATCTGGTGAAGCTCTTTTAAATAAGCTATTGCGGCATCTGTGGATTTTTCTGGATCCATCCTTTCATCTATCCATCTTGTCCTGTTTAAGCCAAACTTATATCCTGTAGATGCTATAAACTGCCATAATCCCAGTGCCCTTGCCTTTGAAAGGGCTCTTACTGTAAAACCACTTTCAATAAGGGGCAACCAGGAAAGCTCTTTTGGAAGACCGGCTTCTTTTAGCTTTCTAAGGATCATGGGTCTGTATCTGCCAGAACGCTTATAGGACTGTATAAAAAACTTTCTTTCTGTTGTCTGAAATAGAGTTATTGCCTGTTTTACATATTTGTTCATCACCAAAGGAATCTCTTTTCCATTTCCAGTGGCAGTTGTAAACTTGGAACTGTATATCTCAACTATTCTTCTGGCTATTGTGATCCTAAGGTCATCTCTCTGCTGTATTATATCTGGATCATCTGTCTTTATCTTTAGGATAAGAGAGTATGCCTGATCCAAGGTTCCCAGTGCCATGTCTATCTCACCTCTATTCCAGAGTTCATTTGCTGACTGACAGAGTTCAAGCGCAGAATCCAGTAACTTTTGATTAGAAAGAACCTTTTCTTTTTTCTCAACTGAATCTTTTTTTTCTGCTTGCTTTGTAGATATATGAATATATGATTCAGATGATGGGATACAATCCTTTTGTACGGGCTCTACAGGGAGCTTCAAAGAAACCTCTTTTTTTTCAGTAGCACAGCCAGAGACAAGAAAAACCACAAATAATAACAACATAAAGGACTTTTTCATAATAACCACCTAAAAATTTTTTAGAATCATAAGGAAAAACAGCCTGATTAGTCAAGAAGAGATTTCCTCATCTGTAATCACAACATCAGTGTAGCCACAGTGCAGACAGCAGAAGATTTTCCCTTTCCTGTTTTTAGGATGAACAAAACCACAAGCTGAACAGGTCTGACTGCTCCTTCTGGGATCTACTTTTAGAAATATCTGTAATATCTGTCCATCCTGTCTGCACTTGTATTCAATCATTCTGATAAAGGTGCTCCATGCTGAATCTATTATCTTTAGATTTTAACTCCCTGACTGTAGCGAAAGGAAACATGGTTTTTCTTTTTCTTTAATTTAGGATGATCAGCCCTTCCTGCAAAGTAGTTTCTGTATGCCTTGTCCAGATCTCTTAGAGCCTGTTGAAGCACCTGAGAGTGAACTTCACAAAGCCATGAAAATTCTTTTTTAAGCTCTACAAGCTCAGCACACTGCTTTGCATAGGTGGTCCTTTCCCT
>JAMOPX010000114.1 GCA_027064285.1 Desulfobacterales bacterium
GGCTTGTTTATAAGGTTGCACAGCATGCATCTGAATCACTTCAGAAGATCAGAAGCCTTTTAGACCTTGAACAAAAAAGGCTTGAAACCGTATTGGAGTTCATGCAGGAAGGGGTAATATTATTGGATAAGTCAAAAAAGGTTATATACGCGAATCCAATCGGACTCAAATACCTTGCAGAACTAAGTGGAGTAAGCCAAGGAGAAAGATTGGATAAACTCGGATATGTACCTGTGGATCAGTTCCTTATCCCCTTACCAGTAGGCCAATGGCACATCTTGAGTATTAAGAAACCAGAGCTCAAGGTATTTGAAGTAGGAACCCGGCCTGTAGAAGGCAGAATAGAACCAAGCGGTTGGATAATGGTTTTAAGGGATGTAACAGAGCACAGAAAAGCGATTCTTAATTATAGAAAGGCATTGGAAGGAGTTATATCTGCTTTGGTTACTGCTATTGAAAAAAGAGATCCATATACAGCAGGGCACCAGAGGAGAGTAGCAGAGCTGGCAAGAGAGATAGCTAAAGAAATGAATCTTCCAGATGAAACTATTCAGTGTATCTACTTAGCAGCGCTTTTACATGACATAGGGAAAATATCTGTGCCTTCAGAGATACTAAGCAAACCAAGCAGATTAACTGGGCCAGAATATGAGATTATTAAGTTTCATCCTGTGGTTGGATACGAGATACTGAAAGACATAGATTTTCCTTGGCCAATATCAGAAGCTGTTCTTTATCATCATGAAAGAATAGATGGCTCAGGCTATCCTGATGGTCTCAAGGACGGAGAAATTCCTATAGAATCAAGAGTGATAGCTGTTGCAGACGTAGTAGAGGCAATATCCTCACACAGGCCTTACAGACCAGCACTTGGGATAGAGGCAGCACTTGAAGAAATAGAAGCAAACAAAGGAAAACTATATGATCCAGCAGTAGTAGATGCCTGCATTAGGGTAATAAAAAAAGGATTTAAATGGGAGAAGTAAGAGCTGCTTTACATCAGCGAAAATATATAGTAATAATCCGAGCAAAAAAAAGAGGTGGTTTCTGGTATGCTTACTGAAGAAAAGAAAGAGAAATTTAGAAAGATTCTATTAGACAGATTAAATGAGCTTATTCAAGAGGCAAGCAAAACAATGAGTGAGATGTCTGGGGAAGTGCAAAATTTTCCAGATCCAACTGACAGAGCAGCACTTGAATCTGATAGAAATTTTGAACTGAGGATAAGAGATAGAGAAAGAAAGCTGATAAAGAAGATCAGAGAAGCACTTCAAAGGCTTGAAGATGGCACCTTTGGAATATGCGAGGAATGTGGTGAAGAGATTTCTGAAGAAAGGCTTATGGCAAGACCTGTAACTACCCTCTGTATAAAATGCAAAGAAAAACAGGAAAGAGAAGAAAAACTCAGAGGAGAGTAAGATAAACTCTCCAAAAGAAGAACTTATGGCCGGTTAGGAAAAGAGCCGGCCATTTTTATTTATTATGGGAAGAAAAAGACCTAAGCAAGTAATTACCACACATATAAACGCAGATTTTGATGCTCTCTCTTCTATGCTTGCTGCTAAAAAGCTTTATCCTGAAGCAGAGCTTGTATTTCCTGGTTCTCAAGAAAAAGGTATAAGGAATTTTCTGCTTCATTCTATATCTTATGTATTCAATTTCTTGAGATTAAAAGAGATAGAGCTGGATAAAATAGAAAAGCTTATAATCGTAGATACCAGACAAAAAAGCAGAGTCGGAAAATTCTCTGAAATTATTGGCAAAAAAGGTCTGGAAATACATATATATGATCATCATCCAGATTCAGAAGATGATATAAAAGGTGATTTGGAAATAATAAAAATGGTAGGAGCAAATACAACAATAATGGTCCAGATATTGAGAGAAAGGAATATAAAGCTTACTCCTGATGAAGCGACTATAATGTGCTTGGGAATCCATGAAGATACGGGATCTTTTACATTCTCCTCTACCACTCCATATGACTACGAAGCTGCTGCATGGCTTGCATCTCAGGGAGCAAATCATAATCTGATTTCCAATATGCTTACAAGGGAACTTACAGTGGAGCAGATTTCACTTTTAAATGAACTTATTCAATCTGCCAAAAGATACAATATAGATGGGCTGGAAGTGGTTATATCTAAAGTTATTAGAGATAAGTATGTAGGTGACTTTGCTGTTCTGGTACACAGATTTATGGATATGGAAAACATAAATATAATATTTGCCTTAGCTCAAATGGAAGACAGGATATATCTTGTAGCAAGGAGCAAAGTAGAAGCAGTTAACACAGCAGAGATTGTAAAAATGTTTGGTGGAGGAGGTCACGCATTTGCATCTTCTGCAACAATTAGAGATATTCCTATAAACCAGTTAGAAGATATGTTATTACATGCCATAAAAGAACATATAGAGTCCAAAAGCAAAAGAGCAAAAGATATAATGTCTTCTCCTGCAATAACCATTTCATCAGAGGAAAGCCTAAAGAAGGCAGAAGAGCTTATGAATAAATTTAATATAAATGTCCTGCTTGTTATAGAAAAAGGCCGGCTTTTAGGTTATATCACAAGACAATTGGTTGATAAGGCAAGGTTTTTTCACTTAGAGAATATGAAAGTCAAAGAATATACTAATATTGAATTTCCTATTATAGATCCAGATGCTTCTATAAGAGAGGTTCAGGAAATAATCATAAAAGACAGGGCAAGGGTGCTTCCTGTAGTGAAGGAAGGAAAAGTATTAGGAGTCATCACAAGGACAGACATCTTAAACCTCTTTTTAGAAGAACCTAAGATATACCCTATTGTAAAGGAAAGGGAATATGCATTTCAGAAAGATATGAAACGTATTCTAAGAGAAAGGCTTTCTGAAAGGTTAATAAAACTACTAGAGGATTTTGGAAAGATAGCTGATAACTTAGGCTATAATGCATATCTTGTAGGTGGTTTTGTAAGAGATCTTCTCTTAAGAAGGGAAAACTTAGACATAGATATAGTCATCGAAGGGGATGGAGTGAAATTTGCTAAGGAGTTTTCAAAGCACTTTCAGGTAAAAGTAAATGTCCATAAAAGATTCAGAACAGCATATTTGATATTTCCAGATGGGTTTAAAATAGATGTGGCTACTGCCAGAATGGAATATTATGAGGCGCCAGGAGCAGTTCCAGTGGTAAAAAAAAGTTCTTTAAAGTTAGACCTTTATAGAAGAGACTTTACCATAAATACACTTGCTATAAAGCTGAATAAAAACGAGTTTGGTACTCTTATAGACTACTTCAATGGAATGAGAGACATAAATGATAAGGTCATAAGAGTGCTTCATAATTTAAGCTTTGTAGAAGACCCATCTCGAATCCTGAGAGCAATAAGGTTTGAACAGAGATTTGGGTTTAAAATAGGAAAACTCACCTTATCTTTGATCAAAAATGCCTTAAGACTCAACTGTTTTGAGCTGATTAATGGAAAAAGGCTATTTCACGAGCTCAAACTCATGCTTGAAGAAGAAGAGCCTATCTTTTCTATGAAAAGGATGCATGAATTAAAAGTGCTAAGTGCCCTATCTTCTCTATTTAAATGGACAAAAGAGCATAAAAGAATATTTGAAGAGATAAAAAAGACTATCGCTTGGTATAACCTGCTCTTTTTAGAAGAAAAAATAGATACCTGGAAGATTTATTGGCATGGACTCACTTATCATCTTAGCACTTCTGAACTAAAGGAGCTTCACAGAAGATTTGAAATGAATGAAAATGAACATAAAAAAATTCTCTCCCAAAGAGAAGGATTGGATAAGCTTATAAAGTCTCTTATTAGGAAGCCAAGTAATTATAAAGCATATAAACTTCTTTCCCGATATGATACAGAAACACTTCTATATGTAATGGCAAAGGTAAAAAGTGAAGAACTTAGAAAAATTATATCTAATTACTTTACTAAGTGGAAACATATAAAGCCTCAGATAAGAGGAAAAGATCTGCTAAATATGGGATTTAAGCCAGGACCTATCTTTGGAAAGATTTTGGAAGCAGTTCATGAGGCCAAACTAAATGGTCTTGTAAAAAACAAGAAGGATGAAATAGAATTTGTAAATCAAAGGTTCAAGGAGGAGTTGAAGAAATGAAAAAAAGAGTAGTCAGTGGTATAAGACCTACAGGAAGACTCCACTTAGGTCATCTTCATGGTGCTCTTCTCAATTGGAAAAAACTGCAGGACAAATATAATTGCTTTTATTTTATTGCAGACTGGCATGCTCTTACCAGCGAATACACACGACCTGAAATAATAAAGAAAAGCACTATGGATATAATATTGGACTGGCTGGCTGTTGGACTTGATCCAGAAAAATGCACATTTTTTGTTCAATCTCAAATAAAAGAACATGCAGAGCTTCATCTTATATTCTCCATGATAACACCTATACCGTGGCTTGAAAGAAATCCTACATATAAAGAGCAGATACAAGAGCTAAGTAGCAAAAATTTGAATACATATGGATTTCTTGGATATCCTGTGCTTCAGGCAGCAGATATACTTATGTATAAAGCAGATGCTGTTCCAGTAGGAGAAGATCAGGCACCACATATAGAGCTTACAAGAGAAATAGCCAGAAGATTTAACTTCCTATACAAAAAAGTATTTCCAGAACCAGAAACTCTTTTAACCCCTACTTCTAAGCTTTTGGGCATAGACAGAAGAAAGATGAGCAAGAGTTACAATAATGCCATATTTATAACAGAGCCTCCAGAAGAGGTAAGCAAAAAAGTAAGCCAGATGATTACAGATCCCCAAAGAGGAAGAAGAACAGATCCTGGAAGACCGGATTTTTGTAATATTTTCTTCTATCATGAAATATACACGTCTCAAGAGAAGGTAAAAGAAATAGAAGAAGCTTGTAAAAAGGCAAAAATAGGCTGTGTGGAATGCAAAAAAATTATGGCTGAAAATCTAAACAAAGGACTTGAGCCTATAAGAGAAAAAAGAAAAGAACTTGAATCCAGAATGGATTACATAGAAAATATTATAAATGAGGGCAACAGAAAGGCAAGAGACATTGCTCAAAAAACAATGGCAGAAGTAAAGGAAGCTATTGGGATATGAAAGGAGAAAAAAGGCTAATGAGATTAAATAAGGTTATTGCAGAAGCAGGGATTACTTCCAGAAGAAAGGCAGATAGACTTATAGAGCAGGGACGTGTATTTGTAAATGGAAGACCTGCAAGCTTAGGAATGAAAGTAATATGGGGAAAGGATGTAATAAAGGTAGATGGCAGAAGGATTCCAGATCCTCCTGAAAAGGTCTATATATTGCTCCACAAACCTTTTGGATATATATCTTCCCTAAAAGATCCAGGAGGAAGACCTATAATAACAGAGCTTTTACCTAAGATTCAACAGAGGGTATTTCCTGTAGGAAGGCTCGATTTTGATACCATGGGTCTTATGCTTTTTACAAATGATGGCGAACTTGCATATAGGCTAACTCATCCAAGGTATCAAGTGCCGAGAACATATAAAGCCACTGTAAAAGGAAGACTTTCTTACAGGGCTATTCAGAGGATAAAAAATGGGCTCTTCTTAGAAGATGGCCCAGTAAGAAAGGTAAAAATAAGATTATTGCAGAAAGAGGGTTTTCATAACATAGTAAGGATTACTGTTTATGAAGGAAGATCCAGATTAATAAAAAGGATATTTGAAGCAGTAGACTGTAAGGTAGTGCATCTGATAAGAATAGGCTTTGCAAATCTTGTGCTGGGAGATCTGAAAGTAGGACATTACAGGTATTTGGAAAAGCAAGAAGTAGATTCTTTAAAGAGATTTGTAGGACTTAGGAGAAGATAATTATTATGAAAAGTAAGGTAATAAAGGAATATGTAAAGTCCATATTAATAGCTTTAGTTCTTGCTCTTTTTATAAGGACTTTTATTGTTCAAGCATACAAGATTCCTTCTGGTTCAATGATTCCTACCCTCATGATAGGAGATCATATATTGGTGAATAAATTTATATATGGCGTAAAATTGCCTTATTTGAGAAAAACCATTATTCCGGTAAGCCAGCCAAAAAGAGGAGATGTGATAGTATTTATATTTCCCTTAGACAGGAGCAAGGATTTCATAAAAAGGGTAATAGGTCTTCCAGGAGATAAGATAGAGATTATTGGTAAGAAGGTCTATATAAATGGACACCTATATTCAGACAAACATGCTTATTATGATAACGGTGGTATCCAGATTCAAAAATTTGGCCCGATAAGAGTGCCAAAGTGGGGGCTATTTGTTATGGGAGATAACAGAAATCATAGTTACGACAGCAGATTTTGGGGATTTGTCCCTTTAAGCTATGTAAAAGGAAAAGCATTTTTTATCTATTGGTCATGGCCTCATTGGAAAAGAAGCCTTCATATTATCAGATAATCCTAAGTCTCCACGTTCATATTGGCACAAAGCAACAAATGTGATAGCAGCTGTTTCAGCCCTAAGAATTCTTTTTCCCATAGAAACAGGAATAAACCCCTTTTCTTTAAAGAGTTCAGTCTCTTCATATGTAAAACCTCCTTCAGGACCGATTATACCCACAATCTTATTTACCTTTTCTTCTGCTCTTCTTAAAACCTCTTTTATAGAATTCCTTTTTTCTTGCTCCCATAAAAAAAGCCTAAGGGAATCTTTTTCCCAATCCTGAGCCAGAAGCTCTTTTAGAAAAAGAGGAGCAAAAACCTGAATAGGTGTAGCCCTTCCACACTGCTTTGCAGCATTTATTGCTACTTCTTTCCAATGCCTAAGTCTTTGCTCAATCTTATCTTCTGCAATTCTTACTATACTTCTTGTAGAATAAAATGGCTGAATCACCTCTGCTCCCAGCTCAGATGCCTTCTGTATCACAAAATCCATGGGTTCTCTTCTTATTAATGAAATACAGATGGTTATATGGACAGGAGAGGAAGAAGGTGGCGGATACTTTTCTTTTATTAAAACATAAACCTTACTATGCTTTATATCTTCTATCACCCCTTTATATCTATTTCCATGCTGATCCATTAATAAAAGCTTATTCCCTGCTCTCATCCTAAGCACCTTCCATATGTGCCTCGCCTCAGAACCACTTATAATACATCTTTTTTGTCCATGCTTTATATCTTCTACATAAAAGATTCTCATTGCTTTTCACACACAACAGCTACCCATTCTTCTTGAAAAAGACTTTTTTTTATAATAAGTCCGTATTTCTCAAGCATATCTCTTAGTTCATAAACCTGATCCCTAAGGATTCCAGAAACTATAAAAACTCCTTTCAGGATAGCAGGTATAAAGGAAATAACCTCTTTTAATTCATCAAGAAGCAGATTAGCCACCACAATTGAAAATTTATCACATATATTGTTTACTCGTTTTGAAGAGAGAACTATTTTGTCTTTTACTCTGTTTAAATTCAGATTATGATCTGCCCATCTCAGGGCAACAGGGTCTATGTCTATGGCAAAAATCTTTTTTATTCCAAGAATAGCTGCATATATAGCAAGGATACCGGTTCCTGTGCCTATATCTAAGATGCTTTCTTTTTCTTTAAAAGATTCCAGAAGCCTTAAACAAAGCTGGGTAGTAGGATGTTGGGCTGTTCCAAAAGCAGGACCTGGATCAATCTTTATCACATACTTGGTATTTATATCCTTTTCAGACTCCCAGGAAGGAATAACTGTAAGAAGATTTGTTACCTCGATAGGTTTAAAAAATTTTTTCCACTCCCTTACCCAATCTATTTGTTCAGCAGGTTTTATATAAAAGAAAGGGACTTTTTGAAGAGAAAAGATAGAGCTTATCCTTTCTAAGGTATCTTTTAATCTGCTTTTTGTAAAAGAATCAATCAGCTTCTTTGGAAGATATCCTTTGAGTAGGCTTTTCTCTAAATCGATATAAACCCCACACGCCCCCAGTTCAAATAAGACAGCTGATATAGGTTCTTCTAAAAAAGGATCAGATAATGTTATTCCGATCTCTATCCAGTCCATTTTATAAAAAGCCCTGCCAAAGAGGCAGGACTTTGATAAGGCTATGCTTTTATAAATTCATATAAAAGCTGGCCATTTGGAAGGGTTACTACCTGAGGTTTAAGCTGCATCCCTATCTTTATCTCATCTTCTGGAATCTCTTTAGATATCCTGCCAAACACCTTATATTCTCCAAAATCTACAAGTGCAATTGTATATGGAAGCTCATTTTCAAATCCAACAGGTGCGTATTTAAGAGTGCTATATGTCATAAGGCTTCCTGTTCCATCTACCACAAACCAGTCCATATCACTACTTAAGCATTTATAACAATCTGCTCTTGGTGGAAAAAACTTTTTTCCACACTTCTTGCATACTGTTCCAGCAACCTTACCTTTTTCTAAATAATCTATGAAGTCATTTACCTTTGTGGTGGCAGTAAAACTAACCACTCCAAACTTTTTAAAACGCACATCTATCTCTTTTTTTGCCATTTTAATCCCTCCCTAAGATGGTAACATTTCCATAGAGTCCTACACCACCAATATTATGAACAAGTCCTATCTCCGGATCTTTTACCTGCATTGGACCTGCTTCACCTCTTAACTGCAGAACAATGGTTCTGATCTGAGAACCTCCTGTAGCACCAATGGGATGACCCTTGGAAAGAAGACCACCATCTACATTTACTGGAATGCTACCCTCTTTATAAGTTTCTTTGCTTCTTATAAGTTCCTTTGCTTCTCCTGGCTTACAGAAACCTAAGTTTTCATAAGCCATTACCTCTGCTATGGTGAAACAGTCGTGCACTTCAGCTACATCTATATCTTTTGGTGTAATGCCTGCCATCTTATAGGCCTGCTCACCAGCATTTATTGCCACTGAAAGTCCCGTAAACAGCTCTCTTCCAGAAAGATTTACACTTTCAGATGCGGCACCAAGACCTAGTATCCAAACAGGTTTTTTACAAAGGGCTTTTGCCTTTTCTTTATTTGCAACTATAACACATGAACTACCATCTGCATTGGCACAACAATCTCCTACCCTTAAAGGACTTGCAACAGGAGAAGATATAGGACTTTCAGGATCAGAAAACATCTCTAAGGTAACAGGTTTCCTATAAACTGCCTTTTCGTTGATTTGGCCATATGTGGAAGATTTCACACGAACAAGCGCCAAATCTTCTAAAGTAAGCCCATACTTTTCCATATATGCCTGTGCATACATCGCATAATAAGCAGGCATCATAGTACCAAATGGGCTTTCCCATTGTATATCTGCACCCCTTCCCATCCTTTCCTGTGATTCTGCAGATGTGATTTCAGACATCTTCTGGAATCCTATAACTGCTACTACATCATGCAGACCAGATTCAATCAAGGAATAGGCTATTCTTAAGCCCATACTACTGGAAGAACAAAGAGACTCAAGATAAAAAGTGGGCTTTGGAACAAGCCCTAAGTATTCAGCCAGAACACCTGCGGGAGATCTCTGCTTATCATACTCAGGTGCAGAACATACCACAGATGCAGAGATCTCATCTACAGTAATACCTGCATCTTGCAATGCATCCCTGAATGCCTCAAATGCCAGCTCTTTTATAGAACCAGGATATCCTCTTACAAATGCACTTTGGCCAACACCAATAATTGCCACTTTCTTTTCCATAAGCTACCTCCTCATTGAAGTTATGGGCAAGTATAGGGAAACCTATCCTTTTGGTCAAGTGCTTAATAATCTTCTTGTAAAGAAGAGGACTGGACAAGAAAGAAAAATTTTTTCAGAATCTGGTATTAAAACAACTATGAAAAATATATATAGTATCATAGAAGTCTGGATTTATTTTTTGATCATTTTTTGCCCCCTTGCCTTTGGTTCGGTACATGTATGGGCTTATACCATATTGGAACTATCCACTTTTGTTATACTTTTACTTCTTATAACAAAGTATTTCTTTTCTCTTTTCATCTCTCGTCATATAAAAATAGATATTCCTATGGCATGGATAAATCTTATGTTCTTCTTATTTATATCTCTTATAGTTATTCAAATGATCCCTGTTCCTTCACAGATGATAAAATGGCTATCTCCTCATAGATTTAAGCTATATGAAACCATACTGCCAGAAAAAAGCAGTATGCTAACCGTTTCTATATGCCCTTATCAGACCAAGATAGAACTTCTTAAGCTTATTTCATACATAGGAATGTTTTTCGTAGGTCTAAGGATTTTTGATTCTAAAAAAAAGATAAAAAGGGCTGTAATAGTAATTTTTATAGCAGGAGTATTAGAGGCATTCTTAGGATTATTTCAGATGCTTACAAAGACTAATAAGATATTTTGGTTCTGGCAATCTGCTTACAAAAAGGGAGGATACTTTGGTTCTTTTGTGAATCCAAATCACTTTGCCATTTATATGGGCATTGTAACATGTATGGGTATAGGGCTTCTTTTTTCAAGACCCAAGATCCCTTTTTATCCTTCTGATGAAAGTTGGAGACACTATCTTAACAGATTTGAATCTTATATCTCTAAGAATATATTGATCATCTTCTTGATCACTATAATGGGAGCATCTATTTTTCTTTCCCTTTCAAGAGGGGGAATACTCTGCCTTTTATTCGCTCTTATCCTTATATTTATGCTACAAGGCCTTAGATCATCAAAGAAAAAAAGAGTAGTAATCATTATCACTTCTCTTATACTGGCTTTTCTTATATGGATAGGGATAGATCCTATAATAAAAGAATTATCAACACTTATAAAACTAACTAAGGTTTCTCCACAAAGGCCTGTAGCATGGAAGGACAGCTTCAGGATTATAAAGGAATATCCTCTTATTGGAGTAGGATGGGGAAACTTTCAGAATATATTTCCCATGTACAAGGATCCTATGCTTCAAAGATCATTCTGGGATCATGCACATAATGAATACATAGAGTATGCTGTTGATACAGGAATAATCGGTTTTCTCCTCTTTTATGGAGCTGTATTTTCATGCTTTTTCTGGATCATAAAAAGATGGATAAAAAGAACAGAAAACTTTTCTGTGGGAATTACTATAGGTGGAATCTCTGCTATTTCTCTTCTCCTTATGGCCAATGCCTTTACATTTAATCTACACATACCAGCTATTGCGTTCACCTTCTTTTTAATTATGGCACTTACTATAAGAAGCGCTTTTTTATATCATCATATACCTATGAAGGTAGTGATTCTGAAAAAAAAGAAAGCATTTTTTATATTAAGTGCTATTGTTTTTCTGCTTATCATTGTAATCAGATCCCAAATGCATATATTTGAAGCTAAAAACCTTTACAAAAAATATGAAAATACAAAACAAGCTTTTCTCTTGGAGAAAGCTGTAGAGACAGATCCTGATAATGCCTTTTATAAATATGTTCTTGCAATGAGATATGCCAGAATGAACCGCTCAAAAGAGGCACTTAAGCTGTGTATTTCTGCTGTAAAACTAAATCCTACAAATCCTTGGTATCACTTAGGATTAGCATGGATTGCCTATGTAACAAGAGAAAGCTCTATTTCTCCAAAAAAAGAACTGGAACTGGCTTTAAGACTTGATCCTACGAATCCGGTGGTAAAAAGATACATAAAAAATTGGAGGAAATATGGGATATTTTAGGATTCTATTCATCTTTGTACTTTTGCTTATTCCTCAGTCAGGATTACCTAAGAATTTTGTGACAAATCCTGGATTTGAGATAGATAAAGACCAAAATGGCATACCTGACTGCTGGATTGTAGAAAAAGATCAGTCTGCATTATGCAAGATAGAAAAAAATGGAAAAAAAGGTAAGGCTATTTCTATATTTGGGAAAGGGAAAATTAGCTGTAGGTTAAAAGGACTGAAAAAAAATACATATTACCTACTTTCCTTTTATGTAAAAAGAGATGGCTGGAAAGAAGGAGAATATCCAAAAATTAAAGTGTTTGGAAAAGAGATTGTTTTAAATGAGCTTGTTGCATGGGGAGATTGGGTAAGACTGAGCTTTTTGATAAACTCTGGCTCATATACTGAGACCACCTTATCCTTAATAGATCCCAAGCTAAGCCACAAGATCTCTTTTGATGAGGTTATTTTATCAGAGTTTATTCCCACTCCATTATTTCCTAATGATAAGGTCTATTCATATTATCCTGTCTTTAAGTGGAGCCTTCCAAAAAACAACTTTGTGTTAAGTTATGAAATAGAGATTTGTCGAAGCCAAGATTTCAGAGAAAAGCTTAGCTTAGGAAAAGTAACCTGTCCTTGGAAAAATAGTTTTACAGTAAATTTACCTCTGGATGCTGGAATATGGTTTTGGAGGATAAAGGTCTATAAAAATAGAAAGCTTATCTCCGTATCAAAACCAGCTCGTTTTTGCCTCATTCCCTACTTTCCCATAGGGATATTCGGTGTTCCATTAAAATATATACATATCGTAAAAAAAGCAGGTTTTAATTCTATCTATACTGGTATTCATTCAATGAAATATCTTTTAAAGCTTTCTAAAACACAGATGAATCTGCTTTTAACCATTCCTTCAGAGCTGAACAGCAAAAAGACGCAACTGTTTTTGAGAAAGGCCAAGCATATGGAAAACATACTGGCATGGTATCTGAGGGATGAACCAGAGATATGGTTTGTTCCACCTAAGCATATATGGGGAATGAAAAGGTATATAAAGGCCTTAGACCCAAGACATCCAACCCTTATTACATTAGTAAGAGCAGAAAAGGTAGAAGATTATGGACTATGCGCTGACATTATTATGGTGGATCCATATCCAATACCAAGAAGACCTGTTACTTGGCTTTCTGAAAGTATTGATAAGGTAAAAGCCTTATTTCCATATAAACCTGTGTGGGCAGTGGTACAGGCATTTGACTGGTCTGCTTTTCCATATGGAAATGAAAGCAGAAGCTGGGGAAGAGATCCTACATATGAAGAAGAAAGATGTCTTACCTATCTTGCAATAATACATGGGGCAAGAGGACTTTTTTATTACACATTTAAAAGCAAAAACTATTTTATAATGGAAAGAAAAAAACACTGGAATGAACTAAAAGAAGTAATAAAAGAACTAAATAATATATATCCTATCATTGTTTCACCTACTATATTTCCAGAAAAACATGTCTTATATTCAGAGGATAAGGCAATACACTATATAATAAAAAAATCAAACCACAGATTTTATCTGCTATCTGTAAATGTTACCCCTCATTTTAAAGAAACAACACTACACCTTCCCGCCATTTTCCTTAATGGAAAAGCAAAAGAGATATTCCAAAAAAGAGCTTTTTCTATAAAAAGAGGTCTGCTTAAAACTCGATTTTCTCCTTACCAGGTGCAGGTGTATGAAATTTCAACACTCACACATCCAGATTAGGCTGGACTTAATCCTTGAAACTGGGAAATATACTCATTCAGCTTTCTTTTTTGTTCTTCACTCATCTCAGGACACTGATCAACAGATCTTCCACCTTCTGCCATCTGAACAGCAAATACCATACATGTAGGGGCACCACATTTTTTACAATTTGTCTTTGGAAGAAATTTCAGTATCTGAAACACTTCAGGTTTTTTTGGAGATTCAAAAAGCGGTGTTATCTTATCCCTGTTTTGCCATGTTTCATTTATTTCTTTTTTTAACCACTCTAATATTCTATCCGCCTCTTCTTCATCTTGAAGGGCATTTATTGCTATCTGCTTAGGATGTAATGTCACACGTTTTCCATGAACCTTTATGGTAAGGGTGGGAGGATCTTTAAAAAATGCCTCTCCACCCAGAACAGCATTAAGATAGGGCAATACTTCAGATATATCCTGATCTAAGTGTGCAATACAATGAAGTCTTTCAAAACTTGGATTACACTTAGGCCTTCTGATTTCTTTTCTGTAACTTGTAAGTAACATTTTTCTTTCTCCTTATCTCATCTTTTCCTTTATCATACTCTTCAGTTTTTCAATTTGATCCTCTTTTAGATCAAAATCTTGAGTTTTTTCTATCTGCATATCTTTTGTTACTACAAAATAGTTTTTCAAAGGAAGTCCCAAGTGCTCAAATATCTTTTTTGCGCATCCTATCTCACATCCATCCAGAACTACCACCTGAGGATTGTCCTTTACAGATTGAACAAAACCGCTTAAATGAGCTCCTACGCCAGCAAGGCAAAACATCCTTCCCCAGCCTTCCTTTGTAAGCTCAACAGCAGCTTGATTTGTAAGCTGTCCCACATTTGAGCCACCTGAACAGGCAAGTATCATTATATTTGATCCACCAGTGGTGCAACAACATTCGTTATTTTTCTCTGCCATTGCTTCTCCCTGGTTAACAAAACCGCACAT
>JAMOPX010000115.1 GCA_027064285.1 Desulfobacterales bacterium
AAAACAGAAGGGGTGAAGAAAATGATAAAAAAATTTACTGGTGCTTCTAAGTATGTATTGGATGAAGAGCTGGCAAAGGTGGTAAACATTGCTATTGCTCTTGAAATGCCACTTCTCCTTAAAGGAGAGCCTGGCACAGGAAAAACCATGCTTGCCCATGCCATTGCAGAGGCATTGAATATGCCCCTGATAGTATTAAATGTTAAATCAAGCATGAAACTCATAGACGCCTTGTATCAGTATGATACGCTTACAAGGTTAAATGATGCCAGGTTCGGAGACTCAAAAAGAGATGTAAGCAGGATAGAAGACTATATAAGAATGGGAAAGATAGGGCAGGCATTTGTTTCAGATGAAAAGGTAGTGCTTCTTATAGATGAGATAGACAAAGCAGATTCTGATTTTCAGGATGACATGTTAGATGTATTAGACCAGATGCAGTTTGATATCATAGAAATAGATAAGACTATTAAAGCTAAGCATCGGCCTATTGTGGTGATCACATCCAATGCAAAAAGAGATCTGTCTGATCCTTTTCTTGGAAGATGTATATTTCATCATATTCCATTTCCAGAGCCTGATATGATGAGAAGGATAATAAAGGTTCATTTTCCTGATATAACAAAAGACTTGCTTGAAAATGCCATAAAGGTCTTTTATGAACTCAGAAGTATAAATGGGATTGAAAAAAAGCCGGCCACAAGAGAGCTTATAAACTGGATAAGAGCCCTTAGAGTAGATCCGGACTTTGATGTAAAAGATCTTATGAAAGGAGAAGTCCCTTATTTGGGAGTCTTGTTTAAAAAAAGTCCTGATCTGTTCTTAGCAAAAGAGTATGTGGGAAGATCCAAGGGAATAAGAGGAACTATAAAAGAAAGGTGGTTTAGATAATGTTTACCAACTTCTTTTACTTATTGAGACAGCTGGGTATCCCTGTTACTCCCACATCATTTTTGCAACTGCAAAAGGCCCTAAGCATGGGTCTTGTTAATTCTTTAAATGATTTTTATGTCACAGCAAGGGCGATCCTTGTTAAAAGTGAGAGATATTTTGACTTATATGACCAGGCATTTGCCCATTACTTTCAAGGAGCAGAACTCAGCGAACCTGACGAGCTGGAATTAAAAGAGATTGTAAAAGCCCTCCTAGAAGAGTGGCTTAAAGAGCCAGAAGAGCTTGCAGAGGTATTGGGTATAGATGTGGAAGATCTTCAAAAGCTTACTCCTGAAGAATTAGTCCAATATTTCTTGGACAGACTTAAAGAGCAGACAGAGGCTCATCACGGAGGAAATAAGTGGATAGGCACAAGAGGAACTTCTCCTGTTGGACATTCAGGCTATCATCCTGGAGGAATGAGGGTAGGTGGGATTTCTCGCAATAAGTCTGCTATAAAAGTTGCTTTAGACAGAAGATACAGAGACTATTCCCAGCAAGGGCCTCTTACTCAGTCTCAGATGGGAGAGGCATTAAAAAGGCTGAAACATCTTGTTCCTGTTGGTCCAAAAGATGTTGTAAATGTAAGAGAAAGCATATATCAGACAGTAAAGAATGGAGGAGAAATAGAGATTGTATTTGACAGAAGTCTCAGAGACAGATTAAAGGTAATCCTCGCTATAGATAACGGTGGATGGTCCATGGAACCTTATGTACATATAGTTCAGACCCTTTTTAATTATGCAAGATCGCAATTTAAGGATCTAAGGGTATTTTATTTTCACAACACCATATATGATTACTTGTGGGAAGATCCTCCCAGAAGAAAAAAGCCTTTTAAGGTAGATGAGTTGGTCAAATTTGATCCTGAAACCAGATTTATTATAGTGGGAGATGCCAGCATGGCCCCATATGAACTTACAGCTTATGAAGGATCGATCCATGTGGAAGAAAGAAGCACTGTTCCAAGCTATCAGAGGCTCCAGTTTATTGCTCAGATATTTCCCTATTCCGTGTGGCTGAATCCAAAGGAAGCAAGTCAGTGGCCCTATGTTTATACTATAAACATTATAAGAAAAATCTTTCCCATGTTTGAGCTTACGTTGGAAGGACTTGAAAAAGCAGTAGATTATCTTTTGGGAAAAAGAAAAAAGGCAGCATAGGGGGTAACATGCACTTCCAAGATTTAATAATGCTATTGGAAAAATTCTGGGCATCAAAAGGCTGTGTTATACAGCAGCCCTATGATATGGAAGTGGGAGCAGGCACATTTCATCCTGCAACACTGCTGAGAGTGCTTGGCCCAGAACCATGGGCTGTTGCCTATGTCCAGCCTTCCAGAAGACCTACAGATGGAAGATATGGAGAAAATCCAAACAGGTTGGGACATTATTATCAGTATCAGGTTATAATAAAGCCTTCCCCTCTTGACATCCAAGATATGTATTTAGACAGTCTCAGAAGTATAGGTATAGATCCTTTAGAACATGATATAAGATTTGTGGAAGATGACTGGGAATCTCCTACTCTTGGTGCTTCAGGACTCGGATGGGAGGTATGGTTAGATGGAATGGAGATCACCCAGTTTACATATTTTCAGCAGGCAGGTGGAATAAGGCTTGATCCTATATCCGTAGAAATAACATATGGACTTGAAAGGATAGCTATGTACATCCAGGAAAAAGAGAATGTCTTTGACCTTATGTGGAATGAAAAGCTCACTTACGGAGATATACACAAAAAAGGAGAATGGGAGCTATCTGTATATAATTTTGAGCTGGCAGATGTGGATATGCTTTTAAAGCTGTTTGATAT
>JAMOPX010000116.1 GCA_027064285.1 Desulfobacterales bacterium
ACTAGCTATTTTCCTTGCAATTTGCAGGGATAGGAGTAGAGTGTGATGTGAACATGCCCAAAGAGATAAGGGTAGGAGTGACCTATTCAAACTCCCTTAGAAGCCTACAACTTTAGTCGTAGGTAGTTCACCTTTAGGTGAATACCTTTATCCTGCCGAGCCATGTAAGGGATCTTTCGATACTTGCAAGTAATGCAAGTGAATATATATAGTTTACCATTATACTACACGATTCCTGCAAACCTTTTGGAGAAGTATTAGCGAGAAAGTTTATATTGTCCTCTGAAACAGATGCTCCATTTCTAAGATGAAAATTTGCTACAGGATTTAAGGGCCTTCCAGAAGAGGTTTTTTCTTTCATTATATAATGTGCTGCTATCTTGATCATTGGTCTCTCCAATGCTTTTGTCAGATCTTTATCTTTGATCCAATTGTGATCCAATAAAATCTTTAAAAGGGCTTTGTTAAATTTCTTCCAGTCTGAGTTCTCTTCCATCCCAGCTTTATTTAATATTATTTTTCTTTCCTTTTTGGAAAAAAATTCTGGAATTTTATCCGATTTTAGAGAAAATCTATCATCTTTTCCTTCTAATATAGGTTTCAAGTATTTATCCCAAAAACCAGGCACTGGACTCAAAGTAACAAAGTTTTTTATCCTCTCATCATCCTTTTTTAGATGTTCCATTACCCGAATAATCAACACCTTTCCTAATCCTAAGCCTGCGAGTCCATTTTGAGTGTTATTTATGGAGTAAAATACTGCTGTATCTACATCTTCTTTAGCCTTTTCTTCCCTTTCACTTAAGATTTCATCTATCTTCTTAGGTATTCCCTTTGTAATAGCCACTTCTATAAAGACTATAGGCTCATGAGGAATAAGCCTATGGTAAAGAGCAAAACATCTTCTATCTTTTCCAAGCCTTTTTATCATCTCTTCTATGCTTGTCATAGGATGCACAAGATCGCTTTTCTTTATTATTTCTATCTGTCTATAAGTGGAATCTAAGGTTATCTCTTCTAAATACAAAAATCCTTCACAAAACCACAGTTCAAACAGTAGCACTATATCTCTATCTAAGGCTTTTAGTTCTTCTTTATGGGATTCTCTTCTTAATACCAATATGTCGCTTCTCATATCTAACAAGAATCTTAATCCTCCAGGAATCCTGGATATGTTTAAAAGTGTGCTTAGCCTCGGAGATGAAATTTTGTGTCTCAGTTCAGACAATAAAAGAGACCATTCTAAGGGACTCATGTCTTGAATGTAGACCTTTTCTATTAAAGGTAAAAGCTCTTCCTTTGGAGTTTCCATCTGCTCTATGATATTCTTAAAGAGATCTTCCTTTTCTTCCAAGGATATCTCTGTATAAATAGACTTGAGTTTCTGGAATATATCCTCTTTGTTTTCTTGGTCTGTGGATAAACGCTTTAGCATTTCCAAAAAAACTTTTTTCTTATCTTGTTTATGCATAATACCCCCTTCTGTTTTTGCATTTATTTCAAATTGATTATACAATACATTCCAAAAAACTAAAGGAGTATAAGATGAAATCCTTACTTACCGAAGAAGACAGGATTCAACTCAAAAAGCTTAACATAAGAGAAGAGGATGTGGCATGGCAGATAGATATGTTCAAAAAGGGAACCCCATATGTGCAGCTTGTAAGACCATGTACTGTAGGAGACGGAATCATAAAACTGTCAGAAAAAGAAGCAAGCGATTTTGCTGCACTATATGAAAAAAAGGCATCAAATTTAAAAAAGATAAAATTTGTGCCTGCATCAGGTGCTGCTACAAGAATGTTCAAAGCCCTTTCCCGTTTTTATAATGAATGGAAGGGAATAGAAGAGGTAAAAAAACTCAGCGCCTCTGGAGATCAGGATGCCAAAGATTTACTTATCTTTTTAGAAAATATAAAGAAATTCGCTTTTTACGATGAATTAAAGGAAGTATTAAAACAAAATGGCTATGAAATAGAAGAGCTTATTCAACAAGGAAATATAAAAAAAATACTTCATTTTCTATTAACAGAAGATGGGCTCAATTATGCAAACCTTCCAAAGGCACTGATAAAATTTCATAAATATCCTGATGGAGCAAGAACTGCTTTTGAAGAGCATCTTGTAGAGGCAAGCAGGTATATCTCAGATCAAAATGGGTGTTATCTGCACTTTACTGTATCTCCAGAACACAAAGAAAGATTTATTCAATTTTTTGAACAAATAAGAGATAAATACGAAGGTAAATACTGCATCAGATATAATGTAGAATTTTCTGTTCAAGACCATTCTACAGACACGATCGCAGTAGATATGAATAACAGACCATTTCGGCTAAAAGATGGAACCCTTTTATTCAGACCCGGAGGACATGGGGCATTGTTAAACAATCTCAATAGGATAGATGCTGATATTATATTTATAAAAAATATAGATAATGTAGTCCCGGACAGACTTAAGCCCCCTATATATTTCTGGAAAAAAGTTTTAGGAGGATATTTATTAAACATAAAATCCCAAGCAGACAATTTTATTAATCTTCTTCATAAAAACATGGATGAGCATATTCTTGAAAAGGCAGCTGAATTTTGTGAAACATATCTCTATAAAAAGATACCTGCAGGATTGAGCACTAAGGAAAAAAAAGACTATATCCTAAGCTGTCTAAACAGACCTCTTAGGATATGTGGGATGGTAAAAAATGTAAAAGAGCCTGGTGGAGGGCCATTTTGGGTAAAAGATTCAACTGGCAACATTTCATTGCAAATAGTAGAAAGTGCTCAGATAGACATGTCTTCAGAAGAGCAAAGAAGAATATTTAATTCTTCAACTCACTTTAATCCAGTAGATATAGTCTGTTCTATAAAAGACTGGAAAGGCAGAAAATTTGACCTAAGGAAATACAGAGATATGAATGCAGTATTTATTACTCAGAAATCAAAGGATGGAAGGGATTTAAAAGCGCTGGAACTTCCTGGTCTTTGGAATGGAGGAATGGCGTATTGGAATACAATATTTATAGAAGTTCCTTTTATTACATTTAATCCTGTTAAAAAGGTGGTGGATTTGCTAAGAGATAATCACCAATAATTTTAAGACAAGGGAATCACTTCTTTTTCTCTGGCAAAAAAACATGTTACAGAAGGGGAGATGTATTTTTTGCTAAGGGCATCTAATTGGGAATCTGTTCTTTCTGGATCATGATGGAAAAAAGCAAGCCTCTTTACCTTACCCATCTCGGCAACTTCAATAGCATATTCCATGTATGAATGTCCCCATCCTGCTTTTGAGTTTTTATACTCATATTCTGTGTATTGGGCATCATGTACCAATAAATCAGCTCCTTTTATAAAATCCACAAGCTCTTCCTTTTTCTGAAAAGGCTCTGTATCATAAACAGTACAAAAAGAACTGCTGTGATATTCAAATCTGTATCCAAGACATGTTATTGGGTGAAGCAGAAATTTAGTTTTAAGTATCAAGCCATTTCCTATATCATACTCCCCCTCTTTTAATTCTATATATTCAACCTTTGCGGCCAAATCTTTATGCAATACGGGAAAGTAGTTATATGTCCACTGTCCCTCCACTATTCCTTCTAAGGAGTCCTTTTCAGAGGCACAGGGGCCAAATATTTTTATTCGGGCGTCAGATATATACATAGGAGCAAAAAAAGGAAATCCCATTATATGATCCCAGTGTGTATGGGTAAGAAAGATCTTTATGTTATTTTTTTGAATTTCACCTTTTTTAAGTATGTAGTTTCCCAGTTCTCTTATTCCTGAACCTGCATCAATTATGAAATTCAGCCCATTATCCAAGATAAGTTCGATACATGCTGTATTTCCGCCGTATTTTACAGTCTCAGGACCTGGGCATGGAATAGAACCCCTTACTCCCCAAAATCTTACCTTCATCTTTTCCTTCCTTTTTCTTGAAAATTAGAAAAGATATAAGGGTTAGTCAAGCATAATGGTTCTTAACCTATTCTGAGTTGGAAAACTAAAGTTATATTCAAGGATAGGAAAAGATGTATATAATAATAAACGATGAACAGCACCATCTATCAATCTATTCAGGAAAGAGATTCCATCTGCTCTTGGATAAACCAATTTTACACTTCCTTTTATATGTGCCATTTTCTTTGCCAGTTCTACTGCATCCTGAAAATTTCCAAGCTGATCTACAAGACCAAGCCTTTTTGCCTGCGAACCCAAAAGAATTCTGCCATCTGCTATTTTTTCTACCTTCTCCACAGGAATGTGTCTTCCCCTTGCTACTGCTTGAACAAACTGCTCCTTTACCTCCATAAGCATATCCATAATAAGTTTTTTCTCTTCCTCAGTCATCTCTCTGTAAGGTGCACCTATATCTTTAAATTTTCCGCTTTTAAGGGCAGAGAGTTTTATGCCCAGTTTATTTAAAAGCTCTCTTATTTGAATAAAATCCATTATCACTCCTATACTTCCTGTTATTGTTCCAGGATTTGCTACAATCTTATTAGCTGCTGATGCAATATAATACGCTCCTGAGGCACCAACACCACCTATGGAAGCAATCACTTTCTTCTTTTTAATAGTTTTTCTAATTTCTCTGTATATTTCTTGAGTAGGAGCAACAGAACCTCCAGGAGAATTTATCCTGATAATAATTGCCTTTATAGAATCGTCTTTTCTGAATTTTTCTATATATTTTGTTATGGTCATGGCATCTGAAATGACCCCTTCTATAGGAATCACTCCGATCTTATTAGAAATACTTAGTGATAATGAACGCTTTTTTAAAATCAGAAGACTAACTGTAGTGAAAAAAAATGCCAAGATGAGAAGCAGAATAAAGGTATGAAAAAAAGAGCGCCTGCTAGGCATCTAAAATCACTCTTTTAAATTTTCTAAGTTTAGGTTCTTTATCTCTTCTCTTAATATCTCTCCCAAACTTGGTTTAAATCCCTGTTTATTAAGGTATTCCTTATATTTTTCTTTCTCCTTTTTTTCTTCAACCCTTTTTATAGAAAGGGCTATCTTTTTATCCTGTGGCGACACATTAAGGACTTTTGCCTCCACTTCATCTCCTACATTGTACTGTTTTAATGAAGCTCCTTTTGGAATCTCAGATACATGCACCAATCCTTCTATGCCCTCTTCTATCTCCACAAAGATTCCAAAATCAGTAATACTGGTGATAATGCCTTTTACTGTACTGCCGGGCTTACATTTCTCTGCTATTAATTCCCAGGGATTAGGAGCAAGCTGTTTAATTCCTAAGGAAAAACGACCTGCTTCCCTATTTATATTCAATACCACTGCTTCTACTTCATCTCCTACTTTAAACAGTTCTGCTGGATTTACCCTTTTCTTGCTCCACGATATATCAGAAACATGGACAAGCCCGTCTATCCCCTCTTCTACTCCAACAAATATACCAAAATCAGTAATACTTCTTACTTTTCCTTTTACTATTGAGCCTATAGGATACTTTTCTTCTATTATATCCCATGGATTTGGCTCTACCTGTCTCATCCCCAATGCTATTCTCCTCTTAGGCACATTTATATCTAATACTACTACATCCACTATATCTCCTACATTTACCACCTGAGAAGGATATTTTATCTTTTTTGTCCATGACATCTCAGATATATGAATAAGTCCTTCTACTCCTGGTTCCAACTCCACAAATGCGCCATAGTCTGTTATCCCCACAATCTTACCTTTTACTCTAGCTCCAACTGGGTATTTCTTTTCCGCATCAGTCCACGGATCAGGAGTAAGCTGTTTTATGCCGAGTGAAATCTTCTCTTTTTCTTTATCAAATTTAAGCACCTTTACTTTAACCTCATCTCCGGGCTTATATAATCCAATAGGGCTTGTAACCCTTCCCCAAGATATATCTGTTATATGCACAAGTCCATCTATTCCCCCAAGGTCCACAAAAAGACCATAGTCTGTGACAGTTTTTATCTTTCCTTCAAAAATAGCCCCTTCTTTTAACTTGCTTAGCACCTCTTTTTTCATGGTCTCTCTTTTGTACTCCATTACAGCCTTTCTGGAAAGGACGATATTTTTTTTATACTTATCAAACTTTATCACCATAAATTCATGTTCTGTATCAATAAAAGAATCCCAGTTTTTTATTGGTCTAAAATCTAATTGAGATCCTGGTAAGAATGCCTGAACCCCATCTATATCTACAAAAAAACCACCTTTTGTTCTTGCCTTAATATAGCCTTTTATTATTCCGTTATTCTTAAAAGCCTCTTCAATCTTAATTAATGACTGCTTTTGTCTTGCCTTTTCCTTAGAAAGAACAATAACATCCCTTTCTTCATCTTTTTTTACTAATAAAGCTTCTATCTTATCTCCTACCTTTATAGCTATTTCTCCATCTCGATTCACAAATTCTTTAATAGGAATAATCCCTTCTGTTTTGTATCCTATATCAATAAGAGCGAATTCGCGATCTCTGTCTATATGAACTACCTCTCCTTTTATGATTTCTCCTACTTCTAATTCCTTAAAACTTTTATCATAAAGCTCCATCAATTCTTTATCTTCCATTAAATTCTATCCCCCTACTAAAACTTATTGTACTTCTATATCAAAGCTCTAGAAGAACTTCAACTTTTTTCTATATGAAAAATCATCTCATCAATTACTTTTTCTATATCCATATCAGTTGTATCTATAACTATAGCATCCTTTGCAGGTTTAAGCGGAGCAAGACTACGGGATTGGTCTTGAGTATCCCTTTTAGCTAACTCTTTTTTTATCTTTTCTATGGATATATTATCTCCTTTATCTTTCCTTTCTACATATCTCCTCATTGCTCTAGTTTCAAATGTGGCAGTAAGAAAAAATTTTATTCTTGCGTCTGGGAATACTACTGTTCCCATATCCCTGCCTTCTGCTACAAGATTAGCATTCTCGGCTATTCTTCTCTGCAATGCGGTCATTATTTCTCTCACTTCCTTTATTAAGGATATATCAGAGGAAAGCAAGTCTATTTCAGATGTTCTTATATCTTCTGATATATCTCTTTCCCCTAAGAATACCTTTTGTTCATTTCCCTGCTGCATAAATCTTATCTTTATAGATTCACATATTCTTTTTAAGGAATATCTATCCTCAAGATCTATTCTGTTCTCTTTTACTAACAGGGCCACTGCTCTATACATTGCTCCTGTATCTAAGTATGTATATCCAAGTCTTTTAGCTAATATTTTAGCCACTGTGCTTTTACCTGAGCCTGCAGGACCATCAATGGTTATTACATCTCCCATCAGAGAACCTCTTTTAGAGCAGAAATAAACTTTTCATTCTCTTCTTTTAATCCAACCGTAATCCTTATATATTCTGGAAGTCCATAAGCCTCCATAGAGCGGACAATGACACCTTTTTTTAGCAAGAGTTCATATACTTTTCTTGCACCACTTGGAACCTTAATAAGAAAAAAATTCGTTACAGAAGGTATGTATTCCAATCCTATCTTTTTTAACTCTTTATAAAGATATTTTTTTCCATTTTCTATAATAGAAATGGTCTTTTTTATAAATTCCTCATCATCCAAAGCAGCTAATGCCCCCTCCTGGGCAAGCAGATTCACATTAAATGGCTGTCTTACTCTTTCCATATAATCTATAAGGAGCTTAGAGCCAAATCCATATCCAATCCTAAGCCCTGCAAGACCATATATCTTTGAAAAGGTTCTCATTACTAAAATAAGTGAATGATATTCTAACATCTCAGCTCCATTTGCTATATCGGCACTCTGAGCAAATTCTATATATGCCTCATCTAAGACTACTATAATATCCTTCGGAATAGAATTAAGAAAATCTTTTAGCTGGTCTTTTTTTATAGCCTGTCCTGTAGGATTATTCGGATTATTTAAAAATATAATTTTGGTTTTCGGTGAAATAGATTTTGTCACTGCTTCAAGATCAATATCAAATCCTTTAAGGGGCACAGATGTTATTTGACCGCCTGATCCTTTTACTATTTTTTCATATACCAAAAAAGTAGGAAATGGCTGAATAACCTCTTCGCCGGGCAAAAGAAATGTCCTGACAACAAGTTCAATTAATTCATTTGAGCCATTTCCTATGATGATCTGATCAGTTGGTCGTCCAAGTTTATTAGAAAGCTTGCGCTTTAAATAAAAAGCACTTCCATCCGGATACCTGTTTAGATCTTTTAGCCTTTTTTTTATTGCTTCTACTGCCATCGGAGATGGTCCAAGAGGATTCTCATTTGAGGCAAGTTTTATAATGGATTCTTTTTTAATGTTCACCTCTCTGGCCAATTCCTCAATGGGCTTTCCAGGAGGATACGGAACCAGATGTTCAATCTCTTCCCTTGTTAGCTTTTTCATTGCAAATTACCTCTTTCAATAGTGGTATTAATTTTCTTTTACATATGTTTTCTAAAGTATACTCTCTTATACTCTTTTTAAACATCTTATGAGTATTGGTCCTTGCCAAATATTCTAATATCTTTCCTGCTACAATCATAGGAGGGTCTTCTAATCTGAAAAAACACACATCCTCCCCTATCTCCTCAAAAGGGGGGATCTGGGAACAGGCAATAGGAAGTTTTATCATCCCTGCCTCTAAAAGTGGAAGTCCAAATCCTTCATCCTTGCTTGGCATAAGCAACATGTCTGCCATAAGATACAGATCTCGAATAAGAATCCTGTCTAAAATAAGCTTCTCTCCATTCTTAAAAACATATTCTGCCAATATAGCTATGTTATCAGAAAGGCCTAAGTTATTTATCCAATATCTTAGTCTTCTATAATAAGAAACAGCCTTTTTCTCATGAGGATCATAAGCGCCTGTAAGTAAAAACAATATATCATATCCAGCAAGCTTTATTCCCCGGACAACATGAATAGAAAGCTCAATATTCTTTCTGGGTGTAATTCTGGATGGTTGCACAAAAACAAGATCTCTTTCAAACAATCTAAGCTCTTCTGCCAGCCTAACTGATTTTTCATTTAAATAGAAGAAGCTTACAAGATCTATTCCATTGGGAATCACATGCCAGTTAGCATTAATTCCTTTTTCTTTAAACAACCTTTTTCTGGACTCAGAAATCGTTACATACCATATAAGAGGATGAGGCTTTTTTAGAATATCCCATGGCTCTTTATCCAAAAATTCTGCATAATGAGGATAAAAATAGGGTGAATCGTGTGCCCAGCTTATTACTGGAACCTTTCTCAGTTCCGCAAACCTTCTTAACCCAAGAGTAAGGGAAAGATTAAAAGGCATATGTAGTACATTGTGAGCTATAATAACATCCAGATCCTTAGACCATTTTTTTATTATCTCAAGTATCTTTTCACTTGTCTCTTTCAGTAATTTTCTATCACCTCTTTTTACTTTATCATGCAAGTTATTTATAAAACTATTGTTCGAAGAAATAAGAGGCTCTATATGAACTGAATAAGGCAGGCTTTCATCTCCACCCATTCCTGCAAGCACTTTTACTGAATGCCCCAGTCTCTTAAGTATTATTGCCTGATTATTTAAAACCTCTTCTACTCCACCCACAATAGGTGGACATGAATAGTGAATAAGCCCGATCTTCATCTATTTCCTCTCAAAGGAGTTAATCAGATAGAGAAGCTTTTTTTCGAGCACCTCAAATGAAAAATATCTTCTTCCTATATCATAGTTCTTTTCCACAGATGAAATTAATCTGCTTGGCCTAAGAAAATCCATAAGCTGCTCTACTATCTCTTTTGTAATAAAGGATTCAAATTTTATTACATCAAAGCCATAGGGTTCAATATCTTCTACAAATATAGAATATCTATTAACTATTATTGGCTTTTTAAAGTATACTGCTTCTAAGAAAGCATTTCCAAAGCCTTCATATCCAGAAGGATAACTTACTATATCTGCAGCCTGATATGCATCATCAATACTGTATTCTCTATCAGACCTTGCCCCAAACATCCTAATAGGGCCTACTTTATCTCCTATGAATATAAGCTCTACACCTAATCTCTCTGCATATTCTTCTATCCTCTTTTGATACACATCTCCTTCATCTCCTGATTCATGGGATATTACCAAACGCTTCTTTTTTACATCTAACAGGCTCACCAACTCCACACTTCTCTCTATCCATTTTCGAGGAACAATCCTTGTGGGCTGAAGCACAAAAAGATCCTCATCGCTAAAGCCGAGTTCCTCTCTGAGCTGGGTTGCCTTTGGATTCTGTTCATAAGGTGGATTTGCAAAGTCAAAAACATTTGGAATAACTATATTACTTACCCCTCTTTGATAACTTAACTGTCTTGAGGCCATAGAGTTGATTACCACATGTCTTATAAAAGGAAGATTGGGAGGAAAAGCATAAAGAATATAATCTTGAACCGCATTTACTAAGAATCTTTTTCTTTCCCATGAAAAGTCATGATGATGAGCAATACATGGGATTCCTGTCTCTGCAATAAATTCTGTAATAGCAATTCCAAGAGGAATATTTAAGGGTATAGCAAGTGCATTTTCAGGAATAATAAGATCTATCTTAAATTCCTCATAAAATTCATATAATTTCTCTTTTAATTCTTTGGCAATAGTGTGGATTTTTTCTGTAAGCCATCCTTCTCTTCTTGTCTTTCCAAATACTGATTCGTTTATTTCTACTATATCTTCATGTTCAAAATGTGCCTTTGGCTCTAATAAAGAATGGTCTTCTGGAGTGTCCAATTTACCTGCAAAGTAGAAGCATTCAAATCCATTTCTTTCCAGCACCTTAACCCATTTATAGGTTTCTAAGGAAACTCCATCTGTACCCGCAATCCTAGTAGAGATAAAACCTATTCTTCTCATAAACCTTGGTTAACAAAACTGCACATTAGTGCAATTTTGGGTGGGGTATTTGTATTCCGCCTCTTCAGGATGGTCAGCCCCACCTGGCGGTTTTTGACCATTATAGCCCCTGCAGCAGGTGCAGGAACTCCTCCCTTTTCCATCCTCTCCCACAAGGCCTTAGAACCAATACTGGTTTCAAGGGTGAGAAGTATCTTGTATAAAACTTTCCAGCTTTTTCGCCTTATCTTTAAAAAACCCCTCACAGACTGATTCCTTCCAGAGGCCTGATTTCGGGTAGTGCTTTATCATCCCTGAAAGTTTCTATTATAGTATTTTGCAAAATTTGATATTTTGCAGAATACTATAAATCTCACTCTGCATTGAAGTATTATACTATTTGCTTATGAAACAGCAATGTTGTGTCATACAAACATTCTGGATTTTACTTTCTTTTATAATATAGCTTTATTGTAAGCAATAAGCAATTATTATCATCTTTCTTTCTGCTGGTTTGCCGCTTTTTCTTAATAGAGGGCTTAGTTATATTACAGATGAGATCATTTCTTCTTGACCTAAACAAGTAAGGTCTGATAAATTTCTTACCAAAAATTGAGGAGGGATCAAAGTTGCCAAATCATAAATCTGCTCTAAAAAGAATGAGACAAAATGAAAAGAGAAGGCTTAGAAATAAAGCCTATAAAACAAGGGTAAAAAATGTGATCAAAAAGGTCAAATTCTTTGTAGAAAAGAAAGATATAGAAAATGCTACTAAAAGCCTCTCAGAAGCGATTTCTTTAATACAAAAGGTGTCAGGTAAAGGGATAATTCATAAAAACAACGCATCTAGAAAGATTTCTAAACTTGCATGTTTGGTAAATACCCTAAAAGCAGAAATTAAAGGGTCTTCTTAAAATTAAGAAGATAAAGATATAATCAACCGTTCTAATACCAAAAGAGGGGGTCTTCCAGCTTTGATGAAGGAGTCTGCTTCTATGAATAGATCAAATGCTTTTTGTATCTCTTCTTCTGTCCATAAGCGCGCTTGATCTATAAACTTATTTATCAGAAAAGAGTAAGGATGAAGTTCTTTTTGGAGTTTTTTTCTGTTTCCTGTTTTTAATATAAGCTTTGTTTTTTGCAAAAGAGTTAGTTGTCTAATTAACATGCTCAATACAGGAAGAGCCTTTTCTTTACCTTCTCTTTCTAAGTATCTACTTAGACTTTTAAGTGCTTCTGGAAGCCTTTTAAAAGAAACATTATCCATCAGATCAAATATACTGTAGTCTCTACTTGGAGATACTATCAGTTTTATCTCTTCTACTCCTATTCCACCTTTATTTCCATAATAGGAGGATAGTTTTTGAAGTTCTGAATATAGTTCATATAAATTATTTCCTACCATCAAAAATAAATATACACAAACATCCTGACTGATTTCCATTCCCATCTCTTTTGCCATTTTTTTTATCCATGCAACTGTTTCTGTTTCATTTAACTGTTTAAAATGAATAGCATTTCCGGAATCTTTTATGTATTTAAAAAATTTTATTCTAAAGTCTGGTTTTTCTGCAAGGAAGACTATGGAAACAAAATCTGATGGGTTTTGAATATAATCTAAAAATCTATTCAACAGATCATTGCTCAGTTTATCTACATTCTTTATCACTGCTATTTTTTTGTCTGACATAAAAGGAAAAGAATTTATAAAGTTAAATACTGGCGATATGTCAGCAGAAATTTCATCGCCATAAAAGATTCTATAGTTTAATTCAGTATTTTCTTTACCTAATAATCTATTTTTTAGTTCTTCTACAGCTCTGTTTTTTTGAAACTCATTTTCACCATAAAAAAGATAAAATGGAACAATCTTTTGAAACATCAGAATCTTTCCATTGTGCGAAGATATATCCTTTCTGAAAACTGCTTTCCTATTGTCATAAGCGCCTGAGATTCATTATATCTTGTTGCAAGCGGATCAGGACTTTGTGCAACAACATTGTATATTGCCCTTTCTCTGAATGTAGCTCTCCATATAACTTTTCCTGTTCTTCTGTCTACAAGTTTTGCTACCATTTTTATTTTAAGCCATCTGCTATTTGTAACTTCATAACTTCCTTCTCTTACAGTATAACTTATAGGGTCTCTTTTTATATCTACCACTTCTGTTACCAGTACTGCATCTGCTTCATCCTGCGGAACTATCTTCAATCCAGAATGGCTTATAAATTGTTGTCTTATCATTTCTGTAAGTTTAGCCTCAAATCCTAAGAAAGAGGAGGGACTTTTAACCATAGGAATGGCTATACTTGATATGCTTAGATTTAAAGGCCTTTTTGTAGACTGAATCTGGTATCCACAGCCGTATAAAAATAAAAAGAATGTGAAAAAAAGAGCTTTTTTCATAACTTAAATTTATACAACTATGTTTATAAGTTTGTTTTGAGCAAATATTATCTTCCTTATCTTTTTGCCTTCTATGTGTCTTTTTACATTTGGCTCTGAAAGTGCCAGCTCTTTTATCTTCTCTTCTCCATAAGAAGATGGAACCTGAAGTTTTGCCCTTAGCTTACCATTTACTTGGACAACTATTAATCTGGTCTCTTCCTTCAGAGATGCAGGATCATATTTAGGCCAAGAACCATTTATAAGGTGATTCTCATGGCCAATCATATGCCAAAGCTCCTCTGTTATATAGGGAACAATGGGAGAAAGTAGTATAAGACTTGTTTCAATTGCTTCTTTTATCACAGACCATGCGATTCTGTCTGTTTTATCTACCTTGGGCAATATCTGATATATGTTATTTATAAGCTCCATAATCGCAGATATAGCAGTGTTAAAATGAAAACGATCCTCTATATCTTCTGTTACCTTCTTTATTGTCTGATGCACCTTTCTATGCAAATCCTTTACTACTTCAGGAAGCCCAGAAAGTCCACCTCTGTAAGTTTCTTCTTCTTTGATCAGATCTAAATTGTCTGTAACAAGCCTCCAGAGTCTGTTTAAAAATCTATAAGTACCTTCTACACCCTGATCACTCCAATCTAAATCCTTTTCTGGAGGAGCTGCAAAAAGGCAAAACATCCTCACAGTATCTGCACCATATTTATCTATAAGCTGTTCTGGATCAACCACATTTTTCTTAGACTTGGACATCTTTATACTTCTTCCTGTCTCTACCTTTTCTCCACAGTGAATACAGCGGTCATCTTTTACTTCCTCTGGATAAAGATATCCATGTTTTGGACACTTCTTTGTCTCTTTACAGACCATCCCTTGAGTTAAAAGGTTCTCAAATGGTTCGCTAAGGTTTACATATCCTAAATCTCTTAATACCCTTACAAAAAACCTTGAATAAAGAAGATGCAGGATTGCATGTTCTATTCCGCCTATGTATTGATCAACTGGCATCCAGTATTCAACTTTTTCCTTTTCAAATG
>JAMOPX010000117.1 GCA_027064285.1 Desulfobacterales bacterium
TTAGGATTGTGAAGCTTTTCTGCAAGAGAATAGGCAAGATCCTTTTCAGGGAAAAAGACCTCGTGTGCTCCTACCCTGTAGAGTATTCTTCCATGCGCTTCACTCTTTGCCTTTGCCATGATCTTTTTTACACCAAGCTCTCTCAGATTCAAAGTAGTAAGTATAGAAGCTGCCAGATCTGTGCCTATACATACTATAACAGTATCTACCTGAGATATATCCAAGGATTGAAGCACCTTTGGATCAGCTGTATCAGCTATTATGGCATGGGATACTTTATCTTTTATTTCCTGAATCTTCTGTGCTTCCTTATCAATGGCAAGAACATCATGCCCTTTTTCATATAGTCTTGTTGCAAGATAATACCCGAAATTTCCCATTCCAATTACTGTAAACTGTTTTTTCTTAGCCACTTAACCTACCATTATAGATTCTTCTGCATAAGAATATTTTTTAATCTCTTGCCTACTTATAGCCATAGCTATGGCTAATGGCCCGACTCTTCCTATCAGCATAATACATATAAGAATTATCTTGCCCATGCAAGTTAAATTAGGGGTTATTCCCATCGAAAGTCCAACTGTTCCAAAGGCACTAACAGTTTCAAACATAAGCTCTAAAAACATACCTCTGCTCTCAGGATGCGGCACTCCACCAGCTTCTGTTATAAGAAGGAGCATAAGTCCTACACTTACTACAAACATACTAATCATTACTATACTTATTGCCTTTCCTACCACTTCCTTGGATATGCTTCTCCTAAAGACATGAGGATTTTCATAACCCTTTAATCTGCTAATTCCCATCAAAAGAATAGTGGCAAAAGTGCTGGTCTTTATGCCACCACCACATGAGCCAGGGGATGCACCGATGAACATAAGCAGTATTAATAGAAATAAGGTTTCATTTGCCATGTTCCCAATGGGAAGGGTATTGAATCCTGCGGTTCTTGCAGTTACTGATTGGAAGAAGCCAGCAAGCCCTTTAAAGGTAGTAGATAAATGAGCCATTGTGTTTTTCCATTCCATAATGGTAATAAGAAGAGTGCCAAGTAATATCAGTATAATTGTGGTTGATATGACAAGTTTTGAATGCAAACTTAGAGAAGAAAAATTCTTTTTTTCTTTTATTTCAGACAGCACTATAAACCCAATTCCTCCGGTAATTATAAGAAGACATATGACAAGATTAAAAAAAAGGCTTTTTTGAAATCTTACAAAGCTGTCTGAAAACAAGGAAAATCCTGCGTTACAAAAGGCACTTATGGTATGAAAAATAGCAAAATACACGGATTTACTGAAAGGGAAATGGGTCTTTATAAAAAAGTAAAGGAAAAGAGCAATTGCACCAATTCCCTCTATAAAAGCGGTTAAAAGTGCTACATCCCTGAGAATAAATCTAAACCCCTTTTCTGATCTTAAAGTAAGGCTGTCTTGAACAGCCACTACACCAGTAATACTTGGTCTTTTACCCATGATAATCAAAAACATAGTAGATATGGTCATTATTCCCAATCCACCAGCCTGAATAAGTATCAGCACTATTGCCTGACCAAATAGGCTAAGATTTTTTCCTATATCCACTACAGAAAGCCCTGTTACACAGGTAGCAGAAGTAGCAGTAAAAAGAGCATCTATCAGGTTTAAAGGATTTCCTGTGCTTGCTTTTGGAAGCATTAAAAAAAATGCTCCAATCCATATTGCCAAGACAAAACCAGCAATTATAGCTCGCTCTGGCAGTTTAAAAAAATTAGACAATAAAAATTTTATCTGATTATACATCCAGAAATTTGGGATTAATCTATTTCCATCCTTAGCTTACGAGTCATAAGCTCTTTTACTGCATCTTTTGGGTCTTTTTCTTCGTATAATATTTGATAAACCTGTTCAGTAATTGGCATTTCCACTCTCATCTTCTTGGAAAGGACATATCCAGCCTTTGCAGTTTTTATCCCTTCTGCTACCATCTTCATGCCTTCTACAATATCCTTTAATTTCATACCCTTTCCTATCTTAAAACCTACTGTTCTATTTCTACTCAGATCTCCTGTGCAGGTCAACACAAGGTCTCCCATGCCTGCCAACCCAAAAAATGTTCTGGGATCAGATCCCATAGCAACCCCAAGCCTCATGATCTCAGCTAAACCTCTGGTTATAAGGGCTGCTCTTGCATTGTTTCCAAAGTTAAGTCCATCAGATGCCCCTGCTGCTATGGCTATGACATTTTTTAATGCACCTCCAAGTTGTGCTCCAATTATGTCGTCAATTAAATATACTCTAAAGTATTCAGTAAAAAAGAGCTCTTGAAGTTTTCTGCCCAGCTTTAAATCTTTGCAAGCAATAGTTACTGCTGTAGGAAATCCACGGGCTACTTCCTTGGCAAAACTTGGTCCAGCAATACAGGCAAAATATTTGGATATATTCCAGGAAAGAACATCTTCCACCACCTCAGAAACCAGCATAAGGGTATCATTTTCAATTCCTTTGGTCGCAAAAACAAAAGGGACTTCTTCTATATACGGTCTCATCTGTTTTAGTACATCTCTCAATACATGAGAGGGGACAGCAACTACCACAAGATCTTTTTTACTAAGAGCCTCTTCAAAAGACATAACAGGAATTATTTCTTCAGAAAGCCTTATGCCAGGAAGAAAGATCTTGTTTTCTCTTTCATCTCTTATCTGTTG
>JAMOPX010000118.1 GCA_027064285.1 Desulfobacterales bacterium
CCTTTAGATGGACTGATACTGGGAGGAGGATATCCTGAGCTAAGTTGCAGAGAACTTTCAGCCAATACCCAGATTATGCAGGATATAAGAAACCTGATTTTAAAAGGGACTCCTGTATATGCAGAATGTGGGGGATTTATGTATCTTATGGACTCTATTGTGGATCTTGAAGGAAATCGTTATAAGATGTTGGGTATATTTCCATTTGAGTGCCATATGCAAAAGAAGCTTACTTCCTTGGGATACAGGCAAGTTATAACAAAAAAAGATTCTATCTTAGGACCAGCAGGGACTATTATAAAAGGGCATGAATTTCATTACTCAATGATAAAAAGCTACTCCTTCGAGATAGATACCATCTATTCAGTAACTGGTCATGATGATAAAAAGGAAGGTTATCTTATAAAGAATGTGCTTGGCTCATACATACATCTTCACTTTGGATCAAACCCCAAAGTCGCAACTTATTTTGTACAGCACTGTAAAAGACTTTCTGAAAGAAATCGTTCCTTTTCTGAGCCTCTTCAAAACAGTTTTTAAACAGTTTCAAAAAATAATTGACAAAATCTGAGTAACTAATATTATACCTTTACTTTGAAATCCTAAATCTTTTGAAGTAAGGAGGTGATGTTATTGTATTGTGCGAAGAAGAAATGCTTTTTGCCTGTAAAGGGGGTGAGAATGTAGCAAGGTGGGTATAAGTGATTTTATCAGCCCTTTTTTACAGGTAAAAAGCATCTCATTATTATAAGATGAGATGCTTTTTTGTTGCAAAAATAAATACAAGAAAGAAAAAAGAAAGGAGCAGGAAAGAATGAAGGTAGTTGTAGAAAACAATCAAATAGAAAAAGCAATAAGAGAGCTAAAAAAGAAACTAACAAAAGAAGGTTTTTTCTCTGAGATTAAGAGAAGAAGATTTTACGAAAAGCCTAGTGTACAGAGAAAAAGAAAGCAGGCAAAAGCAGCAAAGAGAAGAAAGAAAAAGGAAAAGAAAAGAAAGATTTTTGGGTAAGAGTTTACCTATAATTTTTCTTGACAAGTAATTCTCTATTTTTATAAGAATCCCTCTTAAATGAGATTTGTAAAAAAGAGGAAAAGAGATGACTCTATTAAGTATTCCTAAGGAGAAAGCAAAGGATTGGATAGAAGGTATCTGCTTCTTTATTTTAGGATTTATAGGCGCTCTAATAGTAGGCTGGTTTTTATTTCCTATGGCTCTTTACTCAGAACATACCCAGCCGATAGATTTTAATCATGCTATTCACTTAGAAAATGTGGAAGGAGATACCCTGACAGAAAAATGTCTTTACTGTCATGAATTTTATGAAGATGGTACATTTGCTGGAATACCACGAATCGAGAAATGCGAAGACTGTCACGATCCTGAATCGCCTATGGGAGATAGCTTAGAAGAAAAGAAATTCCTCACAAAATATCAGGCTCAAGAAAAGGAAATTCCTTGGTATCACTATTATAGACAACCTCCATGTGTCTATTTTCCTCATATAAGTCACGTAAAAATGGCAAAAATAGCATGCAAAACATGTCATGGAGATCATGGAACAAGCGAATTGTTGCCAGTTTATCAAGAAAACCGTATCTCTGGATATAGTAGAAATATATGGGGAAAGCATATATCTGGTTATAAAGAACATACATGGGATCGTATGAAGATGGATGATTGTGCTGAATGCCATACAAAGAAAGGGCATGAAGAATTTAATTCTTGTTTTACTTGTCACAAATAAAGCCTAAGGGATGGGGACAAGTGATGAAACTGAACAGAAGAAATTTTATACTTTCTTTGGCCGGGGGTCTAATAGGGATTAATTTTACTCCTCTTCCCTGGAAACTAATGGATGACATTTCCATATGGACGCAGAACTGGCCTTGGGTGCCTGTGCCAGAAAGAGGTAGATTTCATTATGAAAAGACTGTCTGCACCCTTTGTCCTGGTGGATGCGGAATAAAGGTGAGAAAAGTGGATGGCATCAGTGGAAACAGGGCAGTAAAGATAGAAGGAAGAACAGACTATCCTGTAAATCCATTGGGTATCTGTCCTGTGGGTATGGGCAGTCTTCAGCTACTTTATGATGAAAGTCTTCGTTTTACCGGCCCAATGAAAAGAGGGGGCATGAGGGGCAGTGGTGAATTTGTGAATATATCTTGGAAAGAGGGCATCTCGCTTTTAGCAAAAAAAATAAATGAACTCAGAGCAAAAGGAAAACCAGAAAGTATTGTAGCTATAGATGGAAACAGGAAAGGAAGCACATGTTCTTTATTGATAGAGCGCTTGATAAAAGCTATTGGAAGTCCAAATTATGTAAGAATTTCTAATATGGAAGACACATATGAGATAGCATGCAAACTTATGGCTGGCAAAAGCTCTCCTGTATCTTTTGATCTGGAAAATTCCGACTACATATTAAGCTTTGGTTGTGCCCTTATTGACGGATGGGGATCTCCTGGCAGGATAATAAATGCCTGGAGTATGTGGCATGATTACAACTCAAAAGAAAAACCTAAGATAGTCCAAATAGAACCCAAGGCTTCTGACACTGCATCAAAGGCAGCAGAATGGGTGGCTATAAGACCTGGCACTGAAGCTGCTTTTGCCTTGGGGATTGCCCATGTAATTGTAAAACAGGGGCTGTATAACAAAAGATTTGTAGAAAACTGCTGCTTTGGTTTCAAAGACTGGGTTGGAAGCGATGGCCAGATACATACAGGATTTAAGAACATACTTCTGAAGAGATATTCACCTGATAGAGTAAGCAGTATCACTGGAGTACCAAAAGAGAAGATTATTTCTTTAGCAAAAGAATTCGCAAAGGCCAAACGCCCTGTAGCAATATTTGGAAAAGATAAAGGGGAACTTCCGGGCAGTATTTTTGAATACATGGCTATTATGGCTTTGAATGCACTTGTTGGAAGCATAAACAGAATAGGAGGTCTTTTAATCCAGGATGGTCTTCCCTTAAAAGATCTTGATGATCCTGTTCTAGATAGTATATCAAGGCGTGGTCTAAGAAAAGACAGACTGGATGATGCCGGGACTGAGAAAGCGCCGTTTACTCATTCCATTGCAGAGGCAATTTCTGAGAAAGCAGAAGAAATAGAACTGCTCATGATATTTTCCTCTAATCCTCTTTACACCTTGCCTAACACCAAAGCCCTAAGAAAAGCCTTTGGGAAGATTCCTTTTATTGTTACATTCTCTCCTTTCTTAGATGATAGTGCTATGATGGCTGATCTGGCACTTCCAGATCATGTGTATCTGGAAAAGATAGACGAGGTAATATGGCCTACAGGTCTGCAATATCCTCTTTATGGGCTCTCAAAGCCTGTGATATCTCCAATATATAACACCAAACACACAGGAGATGTAGTGATTCAGATAGCAAAGAAGATAGGGGGAAGTGTTGCCAAATCGTTTCCTTGGAGCTCATTTGAAGATGTGGTCAAGTACAGAGTAAGAGGCTTGTACGAAGCAGGTGGTTCTGTCAAATATAATGCTGACAAGCCTGTCTGGGAGATGATAAGAAAAAGAGAAAAACCTGAAAAAGGATACTCCAGCTTCTCTGATATGTGGAAGAAGATAAAAGAGAATGGTTTATGGTTTGATGTGCCAGATTACAATAAGTGTTCATTTAGCACCCCTTCCGGAAAATTTGAATTCTTTAGTCATGTTCTCTTTTATCATAAAAACAAACTCAAGGCTATGGGGGTAACAGCAAGAAATGATGAGGCATTTATGCCCCACTATGAATCCCAAGAATTAAAAGTCTCTGGTTATGAACTGAAGATGATCCCATATGGGATGATAAATCTTTCCAGTGGTTGGATGCCAAGTCCTCCGTTTGTCTATAAGACCATATTTGATAATCAGCTCCTTAAAGAAGATTCATTTGTAGATATTAATCCAAAGCTTGCAAAAAGCCTTAAGCTTAAACAGGCTGACAGGGTGATTCTTTCTTCTCCAGCAGGTAATATAAAAGTGCGGGTAAATATCACAGAAACTGTTCCTCCTGACTGTGTTTATATACCCATGGGATTTGGACACACGGGATATGATGAATTTATAAGAGGAAAAGGCGCAAATCCTAATGAGATAATATTAGGGAGAAGGGATCCAGTAAGTGGACATAAGGTATGGTGGAGCACACCTGTAAAAATTGTTAAGCTCTGAAAGAGGGATAAATCATGAAACATGAGCACAACAAACCTCTGCATAGATACGGTATGGTAATTGATTTAGACAAATGCACAGGATGTGGCACATGTGTTGTGGCATGTGCATCAGAGAACAATGTTTCAGTAAGACCAGATGAATCAGACAAAAAAAGATTTATAAGCTGGATGCAGCTATACATGATAACAAATGGAAAGGAATATCCCTATACAGAGGTTTGCTACATACCAAGACCATGTATGCATTGTGAAGAAGATGGACATGGCAATCCACATCCCCCATGCGTTAGCGTCTGTGTAGCAACTGCTACAAGGGTGGATATAAACACGGGCATAGTGAGTCAGATACCTACCCGTTGCATAGGATGTAGATACTGTCAGGCAGCCTGTCCTTATCATGCAAGGTATTTCAACTGGTGGGATGCATATTTTCCAAAAGGAAAAGGCTTAGAAAGATATTTGTCACCTGAGGTGTCTGTTAGGATGAGAGGTGTGGTAGAAAAATGTACATTCTGTCATCATAGATATATGAGGGCAAAGAGAAAAGCAGAGGCAGAAGGAAGAAGGGAATTGAAAGAAGAGGAATATATAACTGCATGTACTGAGGCATGTCCTGCTGGAGCCATAACCTTTGGAGATTTGAATAATCCAAAGCACAAAGTATCTCAATTAATCAAGAGTGACAGGGCATTCAGGCTATTAGAAAGGCTTAATACAAAACCAAAAGTCTATTATCTATCTTCTAAGGAATGGGTAAGAAGAATGGCAGATAATTACCTGCCAGAAGAACTTAAGCCTGTTAAACCTCTGGCCCTAAGGAGGTAAGAGATGGATTCAGTACTTATTCCAGAAGGTGTGAGTAGGTGTTCAGCAAAAAAGTTCTTTTTATGGACACTTCCGTGGATTCTAATTTTAATCTGGGGAGCAGTGTCTGCTGTCCTTTGTCTTTGGAAAGCACTAAACCAAACTAATATGAGTAATATATTTGCGTTTGCCCTCTGGATCGTATTTGATTTAGGACTTATTGCATTGGGAGCAGGGGCATTTTTTACAGGGTTTCTCACATATATAATAGGCAAAAAGGAGCTAAAGGATATAATTAATGCGGCGGTTATAATAGGTTTTATATGCTATTCTGGTGCTATGGCTATACTTGGGATTGACATTGGACAGCCACTGAGAGGATGGTTTATATTCTGGCACGCAAATATACACTCTATGTTAGTAGAAGTTTCCTTTTGCATTACATGTTATCTTATGATCTTAACCATTGAGTTTCTGCCTATTATTTTAGAAAACAACAAACTTGAAGAAATCAAGCCTGCCAGACTTTTTGGGAAGAATTTACATAGCATCATGGCTATATTTGCTGCTACAGGAACTTTTCTTTCCTTTTTCCATCAGGGATCTCTTGGTGGCATGTTTGGTGTTATGTATGCAAGACCTTTTGCTGCAAGAGGGGGATTTTACATCTGGCCTTGGACATTTTTCCTGTTTATCCTTTCTGCTATAGCAACAGGGCCATGTTTTACTATATTGATTGTAAGGATTACAGAAAAACTCACAAAGAAGAAATTGGTGCCCGATAGAGCTATTCAATTTCTGGCAAAGCTTTCTGGTATTCTGCTTTCTATCTATATAGTGTTAAAAATAACTGATACCGTATCTTGGATATGTACAGAAGCTCATAAAGCTGGCCTTACTTTTATGGACTTTTACAAAGAAGGTCCATATGGCATATGGCTTCCTATTACAGAAATAGGAATATGCGGGATTATACCTGCAATACTTCTTGTTGTGCCAAAATTTAGAAAAGATCCTAAGTGGTTAACAATCGCTTGTATTCTTAACTGTATTGGCATCGTATTAAACAGATTTTCCTTCATTATAGTAACCCTTGCTATACCGGTGCTTCCATTTGAAAGATTCTGGAGTTACTTACCTACATGGCAAGAATGGGGAATAGCACTTGCATCTATTGCGTACGGAGTTCTCATATTCTCATTGGCATATAGATACTTGCCTGTTTTTCCAAAAGAAAAAGAACTAAATCCAATTTCATAAGGAGGGCAGATGACCCCTTTTAGTTTTGAATGGCAATGGGATATAGGACACATAATATTTTTTGGATTTCTCTATTTAGTCCTTACAATAGTAGGTCTTGGGCTTAGTTGGGCAGGCCTAAAGACAGTCTTACAACTTTTAGGACTTATGTGGGAAAGAGACTTAGAAGAACATTAAAGCCATATTACAGTATCCCTTTTCCAGTGAGCATCATCTTTATAAGGATAATCTAAATTGTAGTGTAAGCCTCTACTTTCTTTTCTTAGAAGAGCACAGGTTATGATAAGTTCTGCTGTAAGGGCCAGATTTCTAAGCTCTAAGAGGTCTATTGTTACTATGAAATCCCAATAATACTCCTTTATTTCCTCTTGGATTATTTCAATTCTTCTTCTTGCCCTTTCAAGCCTCTTGTTGGTCCTTACAATTCCCACATAGTTCCACATAAATCTTCTTATTTCATCCCAGTTGTGTGAAACAACAACCATTTCTTCGCTGTCCACTGCACTTCCAGGATCCCATTCAGGAGGTTTTGGAAAAGGGATATGTCTTTTCTCTTTTAGATACTGAGCAGATCTTATGGCTGCTCTCTTTGCAAATACCAATGCCTCCAAAAGAGAGTTGCTTGCAAGTCTGTTAGCGCCATGAAGCCCTGTGCATGACACCTCTCCTATTGCATAAAGATTTTCTAAGTTTGTAAGTCCATCCTTGTCTGTAAGCACTCCCCCACACATATAGTGTGCCGCTGGCACAACAGGAATTGGCTCCTTTGTAATATCTATATGAAACCTGAGACAGGTTTTATATATATGAGGAAATCTTTTCTTTATAAAATCTGCTGGCTTGTGGCTTATATCCAAATACACACATTCATCACCACTTTTCTTTAGCTCCATGTCTATGCTTCTTGCCACTACATCTCTTGGAGCAAGCTCCTTCATAGGATGGTATTTCTCCATGAATCTGTTGCCTCTTTTGTCAATCAAAATACCTCCTTCACCCCTGATGGCCTCTGAGATGAGAAAATTTTTTGCTTCAGGATGATATAAACAGGTAGGATGAAACTGCACAAATTCCATATTGGCTATCTTGGCACCTGCTCTATAGGCAACTGCAACCCCATCACCAGTGGCTATATCAGGATTACTGGTATATAGATATACCTTACCTGCTCCTCCTGTAGCCAGCACTGTTATTCTTGCAAGAAATGTCTTAACTACACCATTAAGTACATCTAATACATATGCTCCCCAACATGTTCTCTCTCCTATCTCTTTTGTAATAAGACCTTTTTTAATAAGCTTTGCAGTAGTTATAAGATCTATCACCATGTGGTGTTCATATATTGTTATATTCTCATTTTCTTCTGCCCTTTCCAAAAGCACTTTTTCAACAGCATGCCCAGTTCTGTCCTCTGCATGAACTATTCTTCTTTTGGAATGCCCACCTTCCCTTCCCAAGTCTAACAGCTGGTTCTGCTCATCCATAGAAAAGTTCACTCCCCAAGAGATAAGCTCCTGAATCACTTTTGGTCCTTCATAAACTACCATTCTGACCACATCTTCATGACACAGCCCATCCCCTGCTCTTAGCGTGTCTTTTATGTGATATTCAAACCTATCAGTTGGATCTATTACAGAAGCAATACCCCCTTGAGCATAATTGGTAGCACCCTCTATTTTTTCCTTTTTTGTAACTATTGCCACTTTTCCGTATTTAGATGCGTGTAGGGCAAAAGTAAGCCCTGCTATACCGCTTCCAATTACCAGATAGTCGGTTTTAATCTCCATTATTGTATCTCCTTAAGCAACCTTTTTTTATATTTTTTTAGATTTGCCCTCCCACAACTAAAGCCATGGGATTCTTCCTCAATAAAGGATGACTTGCAGACCTGCCCAAAAGCAGTTCCGCCGTCAGTGCCCTCTCCACAGGCATCACTTCCCCCCAGCCCAACGGTAGAGCTTTTAAGGATAGCTAACCCTCTTTGCAATATCACTTTCGCAGCGTTAATGTCTGCATCATCAGTATAGCCACAGTGCAGACAGCAGAAAAATTTTCCTTTCCGGTTTTTAGGATGAACAAAACTATAAGCTGAACAGGTCTGACTGCTCCTTCTAGGATCTACTTTTAGAAATATCTGCCCATACTGCCTGCACTTGTATTCAAGCATTCTGATAAAGGTGCTCCATCCTGAATCTATTATCTTTCAGCTCTTCCACCATGAAAATTCTTTTTTAAGTTCTACAAGCTCAGCACACTGCTTTGCATAGGTGGTTCTTTCCCTTCTCTGCCACCAGAGAAACTCTCTTTGAAACAGCCCAAGATTATAAATAAGCCTGTATGCTCCAGCAAATTTCCATAGTTTCTGCTCTCTTTCTTTACCTTTGATCTTAATCTTGTATCTATATCTTCTCAATTGCATTTTGATATTGGTTATATTATTATTCTATCTACTAATCAAGACTATATAAGCCTGTTTAAAAAATTTTCCGACCAGGCGGCTTATAATAATGAATGATACGTCATCTTCATCCCATGACTGAAGCTGAAGCTTATGGGCTTTCTGGCGTGGATTTTTGTAAGTCTACTTTTAATGTTCTTGTAGATGCGTTCTCTACTTAATTTTAAGGGATAAAAACCTGACCTTGAATGGTTAACAAAAATCATAACATATAATATCCTGTGATCGCTTACATTTTTTAAAAAAAGATTTGTTCAGGAGAAATCAGCTGTGTTAGAACTAAAGGTGATCTTATCAGGAGCTATTATATTAACTTCAGTAGTGGTTCTGTGGGCAATTATACACTACTTCTCTGGGCCTGAATTTAAAGAGCCAGACGGGAAAGCTCGAATTACAGGCAGTTGTGGAGATACCATGGAAATCTACCTGAAGTTTAGAGATGGAAGGGTTGTAGATTCATCCTGTTGGACAGATGGATGCACATACAGTTATAACTGTGTGGTAGCAGCAGCACAAATGGCAAAAGGAAGAACACCAGAAGAGATATTAGAAATCGATGCTCAAAAGATTCAAGACTATATTGGAGGACTTCCTAAGGATCATCTTCACTGCGCAAAGCTAGCCGAAGAAACATTGCAGGCCGCGTTAGAAGATTACATAAAAAAACTGGTTCAGAGCCAGAAAGAAAAAGAAAGATTTACAGATTAAATCTTATCTTGCTCTTTTATCCTTCTTGCCAAGAAAAGAAGAGAATCAGGATTATTTAGGTCTGGATTATCTATAACCTTTTCCCACAGGATTCTCAGGATCTTGCCCACTTTAGGACCCTGCTGAATCCCCAGTTCTTTCATTATTACATTTCCGTTTATCTTTAAGTCATTAACAGTCAAAATAGCTCCCTTTTTAAGCTCCTTTTCCACTCTCTCTCTTAGCTCTTCTAACAGAGCTATCTCCTGAGATTTATTCTTGCCGTGCGCTATAAGATCTGCCTTTCTCAGCATGATAAGAGGTATGATAAGCTCTTTCCCCACTCTGCTTATAAGCCTTCTTACGGCAGAATCACTCCACTCAGATGAATAATTCAGCATGTGCTCTTTCACCAATATAACCACCTGAGATATCATTTCATTGCTGAACTTAAGCCTTTTCATTATCTGGCGTGTCATACACGCGCTTTTCTTTTCATGTCCATAAAATGTGACTCTTCCCTGTCTTTTCTTCTTTGTAAGGGGCTTTCCTATATCGTGGAAGAGTGCAGAAAGCCTTAATACTGGATCACGTTCAACATTTTGCAACGTTATCATTAGGTGCTTAAATACTGTGTACCTGTGGAACCTGTTCTGCCTTACCCCGTAACACTGACTTAACTCAGGAATCACATATTTCAGCAGACCAACCTTATGCATTATTTCCATACCCCTTGCAGGAAAAGGACTTACAAGTATTTTTAGCAGTTCATCCCTGATCCTTTCCCATGATACCTGCTGGATAAGTTCGGCCATATCGATCACAGCATCCAGAGTTTTTCTGTCTATCCTAAAGCCCAGCTCCACTGCAAACCTTATAGCTCTCATCAGCCTTAAGGGGTCCTCGCTAAACCTTGCTCTTGGCTCTACAGTAGCTCTTATGAGCTTTTTTCTCAGATCCTTTAGTCCATTGTACGGATCTAATATGATTTTTTTTTCACTATCATAGGCCATTGCATTTATTGTAAAATCTCTGTGCCTCAAATCTTCTTTAAGGTTATTTCTTCTAAAAGGGGTTATCTCGTAATTCTTGCCCTTGATCACCACTGTTATGGTATCATGCTTTAAAGAAAAGAGTGTTTTATCTTTAAAAATCCTCTTTATCTCTGAAGCAGGAGCAGAGGTGGTGAAGTCCCAATCTGTTATCTGCTTTCTTAAAAGCCAATCCCTAACAACTCCTCCTACCACATAAACCTCGTATCCTTCCCTCCTAAGACGATCTATTATAAACTTTGCTTCGTCAGTAAGTTCTATCTCAGCTTTCACAAGCATGATCTCTATATAAAAAGAACCTTTCTTATTGTCAAATATCCCTTATCCCTTTAAGTTCCATATTGCGGTTTCTATCTGCCCATGATATAGAAAACTTATGTTCTGGAATCTTTTTAAGTCAGTAAAACTTGCAGTTTTTCTTCTCATCACATTAGCTGTTGTTGCTATCATAGGAACTGTAATCCCTCAGGGAGAAGATGCTATAAGATTTGCTATGAAGCTTGATCCCAAGCTTTTCCAGTTATTTAGTACATTAGGACTATTTGATGTATATCATACCCTATGGTTTAGAGCCCTTTTAGGACTGTTGTGCCTTAACCTGATTGTCTGCTCCTTAGACAGATTTCCAAAAACTTGGAAAAGAATAAAAGCAACTCCCCCAATAGATGCGAATAAAGTCTTTGAAGATATTGATACAGATCAAATAATTCGTATTAAAATAGATTTTATGGAGGCAGTTAAAAGGATAAGATCTATACTTGAAGAAAGATTCAAACACATAAAAAGCAAATTTAACAATAACTCTGCTTTTTTTTATGTAGAAGAAGGCTGGTATTCCCATATGGGTGTGTATTTAGTTCACTTAAGCATAATCATTATACTTTTAGGCGGCATAATAGGCTCTATTTGGGGTTTTGAAGGCTACATGAATATATTAGAAGGTGAAAAAAAGAATGTGTTAAGGCTTACAAGAAAAATGAAGTTTATAAGACTTCCTTTTTTTGTAAAGCTAAATAAATTTAGAGTAGAATACTACCAGAATGGAGTTCCCAAGGAGTATGAATCCGAGCTTTTGTTTATTCAAGATCACAAGCAAGTAAAGAAAAGGCTAAAGGTAAATCATCCTGTTACTTTTGAAGGAATAACATTTTATCAAGCAAGTTATGGGGTTTCTGTAGGAAATAGGGTATATATAAAGATAATAAACAATGCCCTGAATAAAACATATGAAACAGAACTTTTTATAGGTAAACCTTATAGAATACCTAATTCTAAGGTAATAATAACCATATTGGATATAAAAGAAGACTTTGCAAAAGCAGGGCCTGCCGTGATATTATCGGTAAAAAAAGAAGATAAAGAAAAAAAGCTAATCCTTTTTAAGGATATACAAATTGCTAAAAAAAGACTTCCAGTACCAATGTTAAATTCACCCATATTTAATCCTTCGTCTATAAGACCTTATACCTTTATTGTAAAAGACATACCTACAAAGTACTATTCAGGGCTTCAGGTAAGCAGAGATCCTGGTGTCCCTTTGGTTTGGATAGGTTTTTTTATACTTATATTTGGGCTTGTCATCACCTTTTTTACTTCACATAGAAGAATATGGGTTAGGATATTAAAGAAAGGAGATCTTCTTGAAATATCAGTTGCTGGAAGATCAAATAAAGATCCTGTATCCCTTTCAAAAAGAATAAAAGAGATAGCCAAAGCGATAAAAGAGACAAGTTATGTATAATACACAAATATTAAGTTATGTAACATTTGGTTACTTTGTTGTATTTTTTGCATATTTACTTATGATGGTTGCAAAAAAAGAGTTTTTTGGAAAGTTTGCAAGTTTTCTTTCTATATTTGTTTTTATATGGCATACTGTAGGAATAGCACTCAGATGGATTGAATCCTATAAGGTAGGACTGGGACACGCGCCTTTTTCCAATTTTTATGAATCCCTCATATTCTTTGGCTGGGCAATTATGCTTTTGTATATAATAATGGAGCAGAAGACAAAAATAAAAACATTTGGTGCTCTTGTAACACCAATAGCATTTCTTATAATGGCATATGCATCGTTTTCCCCTTCTGTAAACTCTAAGATACAGCCATTGATTCCAGCCCTTAAAAGTAACTGGCTTGTAGCCCATGTGATAACATGTTTTATGGGATATGCAGCATTTGGAATATCTATGGCATTGAGTATCATATATCTGCTAAAAGAAAAATCCAAAATAGCCAATGCGATTGAGGAGCTAAACTACCAGATGATCATAATAGGTTTTGTAATGCTTAGCTTAGGGATTATTACAGGTTCTGTTTGGGCTCACTATGCATGGGGAAGCTACTGGAGCTGGGACCCTAAGGAAACTTGGTCCCTTATCACTTGGCTTATATATGCTGCACTCATACATTCCCGTATGGTAAGAGGATGGAGAGGAAAAAAGATAGCTATCCTTTCTATCATAGGTTTTCTATGTGTGCTATTCACCTACCTTGGAGTAAACTTTCTACTCTCAGGGCTTCATAGCTATGCTAAGTCTTAATTCTCTTTTGCCTCTTTTATCAATAAGTCACCAAATTTATTTAAAAAGTCTTTTAACTCATCTTTCCAGTTTTTCATAATGTTTAGACGATAAAGTTTTAGCTCTTTATTTTCTAACAGACAATTCACAGGTCTTTTTGCAGGAGGATTCCAATCTTTCATACTTATGGGTTCAATCTGGGCGGAAAGCCCTAAATGATCCAATATAAAACTTGTCCATTCAACTCTTGTGCAATAACCTTCAGAGGTTACATGAAATATACCAGTCATCTTCTTTTCTAAAAGGACCATAATCTGAAGAGCAACCTTATATGTCCATGTAGGAGATCCATATTGATCCTTTAATACAGGAATCTTTTCCCCATTTACCGCCTTTTTTATTACCCACTTTACAAAATTAGCTCTTCTTCTGCCATAAAGCCAGCCGGTTCTAATAATTATGTAATCCTCTATGTTATCTATAACAGCCTTTTCACTATCTGCTTTTGTCTTTCCATAAAAAGACAACGGATTGGGTTCGTCATCCTCAAAGTATGGCTGAGGCACTGGCTTTTTTCCATCAAATACATAATCACTTGATATGTGTACTATCTTACAATCAAATCTTGCGCATACCTGTGCGAGATTTCTTGCCCCTTCTACATTTATTTTATAGGCTATTTCTCTTTCACTTTCACAGGCATCCACATCTGTATATGCTGCACAATTAATAACCACATCTGGTTTGTTTTTTTGAATTACCTCTATCACCTTGTCCCACTTTCTTATATCCATTTCTTCCTTGGTAGGTGCTATTATTTCATACTTGCTTGAAAAGACTATCTTGCAATCACTTCCAAGCATCCCTGTGCTTCCTGTTATGAGAACCTTCATCCCTACACCCT
>JAMOPX010000119.1 GCA_027064285.1 Desulfobacterales bacterium
CTGCACTGTGGCTACACTGATGATGCAGACATTAACGCTGCGAAAGTGATATTGCAAAGAGGGTTGGCTATCCTTAAAAGCTCTACCGCTGGGCTGGCGGGAAGTGACGCCCGTGGAGAGGGCACTGGCGGCGGAACTGCTTTTGGGCAGGTCTACGAGTCATCCCTCGTTGAAGCGGGAATCCCACGGCTTTAGTCGTGGGAGGGTCAAATATATAATGTCTCTTTCTAAGCAAATGGTATTATGAAAAATGTAAAGAAAAACAATTTGTTGTTATAATAGGGAAATTAATATGTATAAAGAAAAACAGGATCTTCTTAGGAAAATTCCTTCTGTAGAGAAGATGTACAATGCAGAGCCTATAAAAATGGTCTCTGAAAGATACCCACGTCATGTGGTGTTAAATATAATAAGAAAAGGGCTTGATGAACTAAGAGAAAACATACTGTCAGGTAGTATCAATGAAGAAGATTTACAATTAAATAATATTGCTCAAAGAATTCTGAAAAAGATAGAGGAACTTGATAGGCCTAGTTTGAAAAAGTTGATAAATGCTACAGGTGTTATAACACATACAAATCTTGGAAGATCTGTATTAGCAAAGAGGGTATTAGAAAGACTTGTAGAAATAGGGGGTTCTTATAGCAACTTAGAGTACGATTTGAATAAAGGCAAAAGAGGTCTCAGATATGTGCATGTGGAATATTTGCTAAAAGAACTTACTTCGGCTGAGTCTGCTATGGTGGTTAATAACAATGCCGCCGCAGTTCTTATATCTCTTGAAACCTTGGCAAAAGGAAAAAAAGTAATTGTATCTCGTGGAGAACTTGTGGAGATAGGGGGGTCTTTTAGAATCCCTGAAGTTATGAAAAAGAGTGGTGCATATATGATAGAAGTAGGTACCACAAATAAGACGCACTTAAAAGACTATGAGGAAGCAATTGATCAGGATACAGCTCTTTTGTTGAAGGTACATAAAAGTAATTTCAGTATTGTTGGTTTTACAGAAGAAGTGCCCTTGAAGGAGCTTATTTTATTAGGGAAAAAGCATGGTATTCCTGTAATGGAAGATTTAGGAAGCGGTTGTTTCATAGACTTTTCCGAATTTGGGCTTATGAAAGAACCAACAGTGCAAGAAGTTGTGGCTCAAGGTGCAGATATAGTAACTTTTAGTGGGGATAAGCTGTTGGGAGGCCCACAGGCAGGTATAATAGTTGGGAAAAAGAGATTTGTGGAAGCTATAAGGAAAAATCAGCTCAATCGAGCTCTTAGAATCGATAAATTAACCCTTGTAGCACTTGAAGAAACGCTGAGACTTTATAGAGATAAAAATAGAGCGATAAAAGAGATCCCGACCCTTTCTATGATATGCGAAGGTTATGAAACTGTAAAAAAGAGGGCAAAAAGGCTTGTCAGACTTGTAAAAAGAAAGCAGCTGAATGAAAAATTCTCAATCTCTCTTACAGATGGTAGTTCCATGGTAGGAGGAGGTGCTTTGCCTTTATGCGAGATAAAGAGTGTCCTTGTCTGTATAGAGCCCAAAGGCATATCTGAAACTGAAATAGAAAAGTTTTTTAGAACATATGACCCTCCTATTATATGCAGAGTAGAAAAAGGAAAGGTCTTTTTAGATATGAGAACTGTTCAAGACAAGGAAATAAGTATAGTAGCAGATGCAATAAATAAACTGGGAAAAGAGATATAATGGAGAGGCTAATCTGCTCTATTCTGGAAGAAAGTATAAGTATAAAAAGAGAATTTATAAAGAAAAACATGGCAAATATAATATCTTTATCAAAAAAGATAGCCAAAGCATTTTCAAAAAACAATAAACTGCTTCTGTGTGGTAATGGAGGGAGTGCCGCAGATGCTCAACATATTGCAGCAGAATTTGTAAATAGATTTATTATAGAAAGAACCCCACTTCCTGCAATTGCTCTTACAACGGATACTTCTATTATAACCAGTATAGCTAATGACTATTCATTTGAGCATGTCTTTTCAAAACAGATAAAGGCTATTGGAAGATCAGGAGATGTGATGCTTGCTATAAGCACCAGTGGAAATTCCGAAAATGTAATCCAAGCAGTTAAAACTGCTAAGGATATGGGTATTTATACTGCTGGGCTTACAGGAGGAGATGGAGGAAAACTTGCAAGAATAGTGGATATACCCATTATTGTAGGTTCAAATAGTGTCCCCAGAATCCAAGAATGCCATATTATGACAGGCCATATAATATGCCAGCTTGTAGATCACATACTCTTTGAGAAGGAATAAGTATGTCTGAGCCAGATAATAATACCCCAATTTCCTTAGACAAAGTAAAAAGATATTCCTTAAAGGAAAGAAAAAGTAAGGTTACGGTCCGAAATTTTGCTCGTCCACATAGCAGCAGTCATCTTTTAGACTGGCTCGACAGTTTATCAGATATATTAAGTGCCAAGGATTTAAAGGAAATCATAAAAATAATAGCTAATGCAGCTATTCAACAGAAAATGATTATATTGGGCATGGGAGCACATCCTATAAAACTGGGATTAAGCCGTATTATAATAGACCTTATGAGAAGAGGAATAATAAAAGGCATTGCCACAAATGGTGCCTGTATCATACATGATACAGAAATTG
>JAMOPX010000120.1 GCA_027064285.1 Desulfobacterales bacterium
GAAAGAACCTCTTAGTAAACCTTACAAGTTCTGTGGCAATCTTTTTTCCTCTGAGATCTTCTAAGCTTTTTATGTCAGAGTCTGCCCTTACTGCCAAAACCCATCTTGCAGGCTTATTGCTTGTTTTTGAATAAACGAGCTCCTCTATCACCACTACATCACTTTCATTCTCTTCTATCCAGTCTCTTCCTGTTATGCCTGCATCCAGTGTGCCATTTTCCACATATCTGGACATCTCCTGCGCCCTGCATATACTGCACTCTATTTCTTCATCATTTATGTCTGGAAAGTAGCTCCTACTGTTTACACTTATCTTCCAGCCAGATTTTTCAAAAAGATTTATCGTGGCATTTTGAAGACTTCCCTTTGGAATCCCGAGTTTTAGCTTTTTCATTTCTTATATACCTCTTCTGGATCAAATATTTTTTTCCCAACAATCTCTACGGTTCCGTCCTGATTTACCTTTCTGTAAAAGCATGTGTCATAGCCCATGTGGCAGGCAGCTCCTCCTATCTGCTCTACCTGAAAAAGCACTGTATCATTGTCACAGTCTACAAATACTGCCTTTATCTTCTGCACATTTCCAGAGCTTTCTCCTTTGTGCCAGAGCTCGTTTCTGGATCTGCTCCAAAAATGGGTTTCTCCTGTCTCAAGACTCTTTTTCCAAGCCTCTTCATTTATGTATGCAAGCATAAGGACTTTGCCTGTTTTGTAATCCTGAACAATTGCCGGCAGCAATCCATTTCCTTTAGAAAAATCAAGCCTTAGCATAGCATGTCTTCTCCCATACTTCCCAAAAATCCGGGAATGATTTTTTTACACATTCTGCTCCTTTTATCTTTATTCCTTCTATTCTCAGGCCAGCAACAGCAAAACTCATTGCAATGCGATGATCGTTGTATGTCTCTATTTCTGCTCCATGAAGGCCTTTTCCACCTGTGCCTTCTATAAGAAGACCGTTTTCTATCTCTTTTATTTTGCCTCCTATCTTGCTGATCTCATTTATAAGCGCCTGAATTCTATCTGATTCCTTTCCCCTTAGATGACTTATATTTCTTATAATTGTCTTTCCGTTTGCAAAAAGAGCCACTACAGCAAGGGTTGGAACCTGATCTGGCATGTCGTTCATATCCACATCCACCCCTATAAGTTCATGACTTCCTTTTAAAGTAAGTCCTACAGCATCCCTTTCCCATGTACATCCCATTTTTTCCAAAACACTCAAAAATCCTATATCAGGCTGTTTTGAATTTGGATACACATTTACCACACTCATCTTTCCTGCTGTAACCGCTGCTGCTGCCCAAAAATATGCAGCACTTGAAGCATCTCCTTCCACAGTAATATCCATTGCTCTATATGGCTGTGGTGGAATCCTGAAAAGCCTTAGGTCCTCTGTTGCGCCGTAATTTATACCATACCGCCTCATCATCTCAAGGGTAAGTCTTATGTACGGTTTTGAATAAGGCGGCTCTTTTATAACAAGCTCCATTCCATATTTCAAGCAAGGACCTACCATAAGAAGTGATGAGATAAATTGACTACTCGGTGCTTTTGGAAAGAGAAAAAGTCCTCCTACCATAGGTCCTTTTATTATCACTGGAAGATACCACTCCTTTTCCAAAAATTTCACCTCTACTGCGCCTTCCATAAGGGCCTTGAGTAGCTCTTCCATAGGCCTTTGTTTTATCCTTTCATCCCCTGTGATAAGCACCTCTTTTTTTGAAAGCGCTGCAAAAGAACACAAAAATCTTGCTGTTGTTCCAGAGTTTCCAACATATACCTCGGTTCTTTCCTGAGGAGGATTTATCCTTCCATTTGTACCTTTTATATTAAGTCCATCGTCTTCTTCCCACATCTCTACTCCCAGTTTTTTTAAGGCATCCATCGTATAGATGGTATCTTCTGAATAGAGCACATCCCTTACAGTGCTTGTACCAAGCGCAAGGGCAGAGATAAAAAGAAGTCTATGGGTTATACTTTTTGAGCTGGGCACATACACAGCACTATCTACTTGAGGATGTGTTTTTATCTCCTTGATCATCTAATCTCCCCCTTAAGAAAAGAAATCACAGTCTCTTTCATAATATCAATCGGCGCTTGTTTTCCTGTCCAGAGTTCAAATTGTTTTGCTCCCTGATATACAAACATATCCACTCCTGAGATTGTTTCACATCTCTTTTTTCTTGCCAGCTTTAGAAAAGCTGTTTCCATAGGATTGTATATAATGTCCATAACCACTGGCTTTTTTTCAAATATACTGTCAGGCAGTAGAGGCATCTTTTCAATTTCCGGATACATACCCAAAGGTGTTGTTTGAATAACTATGTTAAAATCTCCTTTTATATCAGGAAAAGGATAAAATTGAGCTTTCAGCTCCTTAGCCAGTGCTATCCCTCTTTGCTCTGTTCTGTTGGTGATACTTATCTCTGCTCCTTCTTCTTTTAGGGCAAAACCTATAGCCCTTGAAGCTCCTCCAGCTCCTATTATAAGCACCTTTTTTGCCCTGAGATCTTCTATCCTGCTCTTTAATGCCATAAGTGCTCCATATGCATCTGTATTGTATCCAATTACTTTTTCACCTTTGTTTACCAATGTATTTATCGCACCTATGCTTTTTGCCATAGGATCAAGTTCATCTACATACCTACATATCTTCTCCTTGTGTGGAATTGTTATACTAAGCCCTTTTATTGAAAGGGATTTTATCCCAGCAACTACTCCTTCTACCTCTTTGCACGGAAAGTAAAGATATATGGCATTTATCCCAAGCTCCTCAAATGCCCTATTATGCATAACAGGGCTTAAGCTGTGAGAAAGAGGAAATCCTATTATGCCAAATACCTTGGTTTCAGGATTAATCTTCACTAACAATCCAACTCCATATCTTTTTTAAAACATGGGCACTTATCTGCCCTGGTGCTGCCTTTTCTTTTAAAGAAGCATAAGTCCATGGACTGCCAAAAGCTGTGCACATTATTCTGCTCACTCTTCCATAAGGTCCCATAGCAAAAGAAATAAGTTTATAACCAATTTTGCTGTATTTTTCCACCAAATTTAAAAACAAAAGATTATCTTCCCAGCTATCAGCATATCCTATTAATTTTAGGATGTCTGCTTCCAAGCTGACAAGTCTTTCTGCATATTCATACAAAAGCTCTTTTTTTACAGGATTAAAAAAATGCTTTGATAGCACTATTTTTGTCTTTTCTTTTTTCTTTAAAATTTCATTTCTTAATTCATCTTTTATCTCGTATTCCACATCCACATAATCAGCTCCAAGTAGAATAGCTTCCTTTAAGACCTCAATTCTCTCTTCATCTCTTACATTCTTTTTTAATCCCCCTTCTTCAGCTCTTCTGTATGTCACAAGAATAGGGACATTTCTTTTTTCTAAAATCCTTTTCAGATCAAACTCCTTCATTGAATCAAGCCTTATCTCCACAATGTCAGCTATATTTTCTGTCTCTTTTATCTTTCTTATGGCATCTTCTGTGCCCTGAGCAAGAATAGAAACACATATCCTCCACGGAATCATTATCATGGCAGCTCTATATCCCCTTCTGATATGGTAATTGGAAACACAGGGACCCTAATTCCTGGTTTTTTCCACTGAAATATACATGCTATTGCTGATTTCTTAGGGTCATATCCAAATATGAGCTGATGCTCTTTTGAAAACCTTATCCTTCCTATAACTCCATTCATATCTATCTTTTCCAGCTCTTTTACCACCTTATCAGCATCTTTTGTTCCTGCTCTCTCCATTGCCTTTACAAGCACATACACAGCATCATATGCACATCCAGCACCATGACAGCTGAGCTTTTTTCTTAGCTTTTCTCCCCAAAATTCTCCATATCTTTTGTTAAATTCTACAGACTTGGAGATCTGTTTTACAGGAATAGGTCCTGGTTCAAGCACAAGTAAAAGAAGCTTTTCAACTGCTCCAGCTGTAGCATTCCAGGCATATTCAGGCGCTACCGGACTTATGATTCCAGCTAAAAGAGATCTTTTGCACATAGAATGAAATTGTTTTATAAGGATGCCTGACCCTGGCATATCAAAAAAGGCAAGTGTTATGCTCACTCTTTTTAGTCTGATCTTAAAGAGAGATGAAGAAAAGTCTTTGCTTCCCATAGGATATATATCAAATCCTTCTAATTTCCAGTCATTCTTTTTAAGCCACATCTTTATGGCATTTCCTGTCTCCTTTGTCCAAAGCACATCTTGCGCAAGGATATAAGCCCTTTTTGGAATATGTTTCTTTTTGGAAAGATAATCTAAGAGGTTTGTAAAGTAGGACACCACACATCTTGCATCTATACTGAGCCTGAACATATACTTATATTTCTGATAGTTCTGCTTCATCTTTTTTTCAAAATCAGGGGTAAGGGCAATAGTGCAAATATAGGGGATCTTGTATTTTGCTATAAGATCCATTGAAGCAAGAAGCACTTCAGATCTGCTTGCTCCTACCACAATCGCATCAGGCCTTTTATCTAAGATAAGCTTTTCAACAGCCATAAGGGCATCATATACAGGGACTCCTGCTTCTGCTCCTCTGGTATCCAATGCATATGCCTTTAGCTTATGATAACCATCTTTTAGTCTTACTCCTCCTTTTTTATTTATTTCATAAACTGCAAGCTGAACAGCTCTCCAGGCATCTCTTCCTTCAATGCTTCCTAAGCCAGTAGGAACACCTATGATAATAGGACTGTTTGCTGCGTATAGGATATTTGCCCAGATAATAAATAAAATAAATAATATGGACATTATTATCCTATTCATCTTTATTTCCCTTTCCTATGCTAAAGGCATCAGCAATATAGTCTCCAAGCACAGTACATTTCCTTTCGCCTGTAATGTATATAATGGGATCTATTTTCTTAGGATCTGGCTTTCCTTCTTTAAGACAGTTTTCACTTACAGAAATCCACGCCAGAAAGCTCATAAGCTTCAGCTATGGGATGAATGGCGTATCATTCATTATTATAAGCCGCCTGTTCGAAAAATCCTTTTAAACAAGCTTATATATTTTTAAATAGTAGATAGAATAATAATATAACCAATATCAAAATGCAATTGAGAAGATACAGATATAAGCTTAGGGAAAATTTTTTTGGTGTCTGCACTGTGGCTATAGTGATGATGCAGACATTAACGCTGCGAAAGTGATATTGCAGAGAGGGTTGGCTATCCTTAAAAGCTCTACCGCTGGGCTGGCAGGAAGTGACGCCCGTGGAGAGGGCACTGACTGCCGGAACTGCCTTTGGGCAGGTCTACGAGTCATTCCTCATTGAAACGGGAATCCCTCGACTTTAGTCGTTGGAGGGTCAAAAATTAGAGGTTATTTCAGAAAAATTGATTTAAGTCTTTGCACAAGCTTAGGAGCTGGTCTATATCTGTATATACCGAACTCTGGCCCTTTTTCTAAGGATATGCCTCTAAGGAATATATAATAGACATTCCCAAAATCTCTTTCATAGTTATAGTCTGTCAGATTTACTTTTAAATACTGATCCAAAGCCACTGTGTAAATGAGAAGCTGTAGAAAATAAAACTTTTTTTTCATCTCCTTTTTCAGGTGTTCAAAGAAATAGTTTTCTTTTTTATCTCCCAAATAATTGCTTTTCCAGTCTACAATAAAGAATCTTCCTCTCCAAGAGAAAATCATGTCTATAAAGCCCCTCATAAATCCTTCCACAGGATCGAACCTCAACCGCTCTATTTCACTTGGAAGCCGTGCGCCAGTGCCAGTATCTATAAGGCCCCAATCTCGCATAAGCTCTTCCAGCAACTCAGGGCTTATCCTTTTTAAAGGGAAATAGAATTCCATCTCATTTATTCTTGCTTGCAAAGAGATATCAGAAAGCCTTAAATCTTTCAGCTCTGGATCTAAGGAAATGTTCAAAAGTTCCTTTATCAGAGAAAAGACCACATCTTTCCATGATTGATCAAATCCATATTGCACAAGTTTTTCTGATATGAGCTGCATAATATTATCATCTGAGTCTTTGAAATCTAAGTGTTCTAAAAAATCATGGAAAAATGTCCCAGCCCTTGCCCCTTTTGGAAAGGAGAATATGTCCTGGGAAATCGGAGTGATCTCCTCCTCCTCTTCATCTTCTTCAAACTGGATCATGTCTATGTCCTGAACATCTTCTACATATTGGGCATTTGAGATAAGTGAAGAAAAGCTTGTAACACGCCATAAGTTGTCTATTTGTCTGGAAAATGATCTGCAAAAAAGTCTTCCTTCTTCCCTACAAGTTAATCTATGCTTAGGTTCTGGTTCAGAAATGTCTTCTACGATGACATCTCCTTTCATTTCACTAAAAATCTCTGCAGGGTCTTTGTCAAACAAATAAGACATAGCTGATTTCTTTTTATTTCTTCTATTATTTTTGGCTGAATCCTTATCCTCATATACTAAGTAACAGCAGTTTTTTGCTCTTGTTACAGCAACATAGATAAGTCTTAAATCTTCTGCTAATGCTTCCTGAAAAGAAAGCTGTGTATGCTTTTCTTGAGCTTCGGACCCAAGATCCAAAACATATGCATGATCTTTAAGCGAGTGAAATATTACTGGCCTTTTAGAAAAAACCCTTTCATCTATTGTATCCCATGCAAAAGGAATAAATACGATTGGAAACTCCAATCCTTTGCTCCTATGGATAGTTATTACTCGAACAGCACTTTCATCGCTTTCAAGTCTGAGCTGGTATTCTCCTACTCTTGAAGATGAGCCTTTTTTCTGAGAATAAAGCCACTTAATTACACCTTCTATTCCCAGCATGTGCTCTTTTTCTGCTTCATGAACAACTTCCATAAGATGCAACAGATCCGTGCATCTTCTTTCTCCATCCTCAAATCTCATCAATCTTGGAATTACCTGTTCCTGATTAAGGAAGTGCCTGAACATACAGATAAAACCAGACCGCTTCCAGAGCTCATGATAACTCTGAAACCTCTTCATGTATGATTCCCATTCTGCTTCACTCAGGAGCTCTATCTGCTCTGCCTTCAATCCCATAATATCTGTGCCAAGAGCAGCCTTTAGATATGACTCTCTGTTATAGGAAGCTATACCTTTAAGGACTGTTATAAGCTCATTACATTCCCATGAATCAAAGACATCTGTGCTGCTGTATATGATAGCTGGAATCCTCAAAGAAGAAAGCTCTTTTTGTATGAGATCTGCTTCTGCATTCTTTCTTACCAAGACAGCAATATCAGATGCCTTAACAGGCTCGTCTCCTATGAGGAGTTCTTTTTTATCTGCAAGCTCAAGAAGTCTTGAAATCTCGCTTGCCACAGCCTTTGCTATCTTCTCTTTTGCTCCTGCTTTGTTTCCTTTTCCTTCTATTTTGAACCTCCATATCTTAAGAGGTGGTTCAAAAGCCCCATTTAATCGTAGCTCTTTTACATCAGACTGGGATGCAGGAATTGATGGCAAGAAAAGGATCTCTTTATAGAAAAAAGGATTTTGTTTTGAGGAAAATATCTTGTTTATAGCCTTTATAAGCTTGGGATGTGCTCTCCAGTTTTCTTTAAGGGTAAATCTAGAATCTGTCTCCTTAGATGCCTTTATGTAAGTGAATATATCAGCTCCTCTGAAACTGTATATAGACTGCTTTGGATCTCCAATAAGATAAAGTGCACGATCTTCTGAATCAAATATGTTTTTAAATATCTCATACTGAATAGGGTCTGTATCCTGAAACTCATCTATCATGCCAGCAGCAAACCTGTTTCTCAATGCATTTACAATGACTTCTTGTTCAAGAACTGCTCTGTGTACAAGCTTTATGAGGTCGTCGAAAAAAAGAACATTTTTAACAAATTTTCTTTTACTGAGCTCATTTTCTACATATTCGATAAGCTTTTTTCTTAGAAAGATTAGTTTTTGCTGATAAATAGTATTTAAGCTTTTATTTACATGAAAGAACCTTTTTATTAGCTTAAAAAATGGATGATTTGAATCTACACTTGCAAATCTTTTTATCACATTGCTCGGATCTTTTTGTTTTTTCTTTTTGCCAAACTCATATCCTTCTGAAAGAAGGAAAATCTCTAATTGTTCAGACCAGTTATCTATACTATTTTTTTTTAATCCTCTTTTATCTAAGGAAGAGCTACGAAGTCTGTTTAATATCTGATCCTTATCTCTAAACCAAAGCTCAGATAGCTCCACTATAAGGTTTTGATATTCCGACTCAAGCTTATGAGTATCTGTATTATCTGCTGGCTCTATCTTTTCTGGAATAAGCCTTATATAAGGCCTTATAAGATACTGATCAATAAAAAAGGGAATTGTATCAAGATCAAATCCATTTCTTTTTAAGAAGTGTATAAAAAGAGGTGATTCAGAATATATATGCTCTCTCCAAAAATCCTTTATGACTTCTTGTTTTAAAAGTTCTTGATCTCCTATAAGTTTCGTGTCCAAAAGGGTTCCGCTTTCAAAGGAGTTATCTGTTATGACCTTTCTGCAAAAACCATGTATTGTAGAGATATTTAATCTATCCAAATCTCTTATTGTCCTTCTTATCCTATCAATCCCTTTTTTTCTGTCCTCTATTCTTTGCGATAGCTTTTTCAAAAAAGGATCATCTGTGTGATCTGAAAAGCTCTTCAGTGCATCTCTTAACCTCTGTCTTATCCTGTATCTCAACTCATTGGTTGCTGCCTCTGTAAATGAGACAACCAAGATGTTTTCTACTGAAACACCTTTTTCCAAAACAAGCCTTAAAAACAGGTTTGAAATTGCATAGGTCTTTCCTGTCCCTGCACTTGCTTCAATGATGTGTCTTCCATAAAGAGGGATCTGAAAAGGCTCTAATTCCTCCATTTTTTCAACTCAGTCTTGCCTTTTTGTGTTCATAACAATTGGCAAAAATATCCTTTTTGAAAGCTCAAAGAATTCCTCATCTATAGGATCATTTCCTCTGAAGCAGAACTTATAATATTCATCCATTCCTTCACCCATGACATAGTCATTTCCTTCCCACTGAGCTTTTGCTTTCTGAATAGCCTTTTGTTTATCCTCTTTTTTTACAAATAAATACTCTACATACTTCCATCCAGATTCTGGAAAGAAATGAATAGCCCTTTTGATTCCTTCTTTATAGATGTTTAACATTTCCAAGAAATAAGATTCTGCCTCATCTTTTCTTAGAGGCAAAAGTTTTAAGATCATAATCTTCTCATCTTCATCAAGGCCTATAAGCCTTGCTCCAGAAAGAAAAATATCATTTATGTTGCAAAACAGATAGTAAAGCCAAACTTTTATCCTATCTGATGCCTTTATCCTTGAGAAACGATACATAAGAAGTTCATCTCCATACACATCCTTTACTTTTGCCTTTACAAGCACATCTCTGATTTTGGTTTCCAGCTCAAACTCTTTTCTTTCCCTTTCTAAGTATGGACTAAGTTTGTCCAAAAATGATTTAACTTTTTGCTTTCCCTTTAAAAATTCATATTCTCCTAGAGCACCCAATGGAAGAAGCCCTCTGTGCTGAAAGAACTCTTTGATGTGATCCCTTTCTCTGTTGAGCTTATATTCTAAAAGCCTCTGTTCAAATCTATACTTCTGAAGCCCTCTGAGCTTAAATATTTCACTATCTTCCAGAAACAGCTCGTTATCTTTGTTCAATATGAGGTTTAGCTTTTTCTTCAATAAAAACCTTACAGGGTTAGAAAAGAATTGACAGAGATTATCTATTTCCAGCTCATCATCCATCTGAACCAAAGAAAGCCTTTTTAAAAAAGGT
>JAMOPX010000121.1 GCA_027064285.1 Desulfobacterales bacterium
CATCATAATTCATTCCTATAAGGCATATTACCTTAAAAGGGATGCTTCTCATAGGAAGCATGGCACAAAAAGTAATGCCACCAGTAAGAAACCTTGAACCATATCCCTTTCTTCCTAAGATCTTCTCCATATTCCAGACAGGAACCTCTATGGATACAGGCTCATAAAAAGAGGCATTTTCAGAATATTCCACCATCTCAGATATGATCTCCCTTAAGAGATGCGCATCTCTATAAGATTCATCATCTATAAAGAAAAATTCTTCCAAGATTCCAAAAAAAAGCTCCTGCCACTGTCTCATTGTCTTTTTTTTGGAAAACTCTCTTACATATTCAAAAAGTCGGGTTAAAAAATCTATTAACTTTCCAAGAAGTTCAGATTTTCCTTCTATATTTTCATAAGGAAATATTCCCTCAAAAACACCTTCATTTTCATCCAAAAGCGCATATCCAAGCAAAAGACTTTCTAAGCCCTTTTTCCAAGTGCCTATATCTGTAATTGAGTCTATCCACTCCTTTCTGTGTTGCCTATCTATCCCCCATCTTATTCCTGACTCATTTATCCAAGTTCTTACAGTATCTAACTCTTCAGAATTTATGCCAAATCTTTTGGCTATTAATTCTGATTCTAATACATCCAGCACTTTTGAGGCTTCTACCCTTGTGTTCCTGAGCTCTAATATCTTGAAAAACGCCCTGATAAGCTTTCTTTCCCACTTTGGAGACCTGTCTGCAATACTAAAGGGAATCTTTACATCTGGATCAGGTATACCAAATACAGCCTGTATAAAGGGAGCATATTTTTCTATATCAGGAGTCATAACCAGTATATCCTTAGGGCTCAGAGAAGGATCAGTATCCAACATGTGTAGGATGTTGTGGTAAAGGACCTCCACTTCTCTCATAGGACTGTAGCAGGAATGAATCTGGATGGATAAGTCATTTTCTTTTATTTCCCTTTTGGGAATTGTTGAAGGATCCCTCATGTTAAGAATGTCTGATTGAATATGGGTGAGAAGGTTCTTTTCTTGTATGTCTTCAAAGTTCTCATGAGTAACAGATTCGTACTCGTTTATTATGTCAAAGAAGTCTCTTCCCAGCTTTCCAAGAGAAGAAAGCAGAGGATTTCCAACCTCTAAATAAAGCTTTTCCTTAGCAGACTCACCTTTTCTTAAGATGTATTTTTCAGGTACAAGATCTCCCCAGTACTCTTTACAGGGATTCATGAGAAATAAGTGTACATCTAATACTTGTGCTAAGGAATAGAGTATATCCAAGTGGAATCTTGGAATAGCAGAAATACCAAAAACATAAATAACAGGTGGAAAGATGGCTCTTTTCTCAAAGAGCTTTTCTTTAAATAGCATAGCAAGTTTTGATCTGTGGTAATTATTTGTGTTTTTTACAAGATCCCTGAAAAGACAAGCTTGCCAATGTTCATCAAGCCCTTTCTCCCATCTAGATATCATATCAGGCCTAAATACTATATATTGATCAAATGTATCTGCTATAAGACTGCAAAGCTGAAACAGGCTTATATCTCTTTTTTCCTCTGAGATATATCTGCTTAAAAAGGAGAAGCTCCTTTTTTGTATAAAAGATGGGATTATGGTCATAATCTTCCACTTCATAAATTCCACATCCAGAAAAGGCTCCTGAGATGTATCCTCTAAAACCAAGTGAAATACTTCATTTATTAAGGTATTTGGAAACAGAAATCTCACATTTGCACATATGCCGTTTTCTTCAGCTACTTTCATGGAAATCCATTTTTCCATTCCTCTGCTCTGTATAAGAATAACAGAAGGAGAAAATACAGAATCTTTTCCTTTTTTAAGGAGGTCCGCAAGCTCTTTTGCAAGATTTTCAAGTTTATTGCTCAGGTGAACATGAAGCATTTTCAATACCCTGAGAATAGGTTTCTAAAAACAACATAAACTCTTCTTTTGTTAGATCTTCTGGAAATGAAATAATTACCTGAGCAAGATTATAGGCCCGATCTTTTACTTTGAGCTTTCTTTTTAACTTTATCTTATCCATATCCACCAAGAAAAGAGAAGATCCTTTTAACATAATGTTTGTGAGCTTCATATCACCGTATATAATATTTTTGGAGTGAACAAAGGCGATGAGATTGGAAAGCTTTATAATAAGCAAATGCCTCTGCTCAGATCCGGGTTTAAGTTGTGCGATCAGGCTCTTAAGAACCTGATCCCCTAAGTCTTCCATTATGATAAAACCTCTTCTATCCCGGGATTTAAGCCATGCATAAACCTTAGGCACAGGGATACCGAGAGAGTAAAGCTTTTGACTGTTTTTCCAAGAGATATGATCCGGTCTGAATATCCACCATGGCCCAGGCTTTCTAAACTCCTTTACTATATAACTTCTCTTATTTAAGAATACTCTCGACAATTGTCTTTTGTGATCTACTTTAATGAGATTAACTTTTTTTTCAAAATTGCTCAGATGTTTTTTTAAGATCTCTTCTGAAAGTTCCAAAGGAAATGGTTTTAATATCTCCCATGTACCATAAGATGTCCGGTATTTATCTATCATAGGTGTCAATATAAAAACCTTCAGGATTTGAAAAAACTAAAGGGAATAGCTTATTTTCTGAAACAAAAATATTATCAAATGAGATCTCTGTCTTTATTCCTGCCAAATTTAGCCACCAGTTAAATCTCTCAATAGCAAGGGCTATTTTATCATTATTTCTGCTTTTTAACGGTTTTAATATCTCTGGCATCTCCATTAAGATAAGAGAATTTCTTTTTGTTTTTATCCAGAGAAAATGAGAAAGCACAGGGATTCCAAAAAGGGATAAAAAATAGGAATTTTCCCAACACCTCAGAGCATCCTTTTCTGAAAGGCACTTTATAGTAAAATCGCATATCCTTTTTTCTACTCCTCTATCTTTTACTAAAATAGTTAAGTCACTAAAAAATAATGCCTTACAGATACTGCTGTTTGTAAACAATTTTTTTCTTCTTTTTTTACATCTGCCTTTTATGTAAGCCACTTTAAAATTAACAAGCTCAATCCATTTTCTTTCTGCATCTTTTTGAGTACAAAAACCACTGCGTACCAAAAAATCCTTTATCTTTTCATCATCTAATGGCCAAAGAATCGGCACAAGCCAGCCAAATAAATTAAATAAGTCCTTTTTATCAATGCTTTTTTTTAGTTTTATACCATATAGGTCTACTAAGTAAAAATGATAATTCTGATTTTCTCTTTTCACCAATATGTTTCCTGGATGGAGATCAGGATGGTATACATTTTTTTCTACAAGGATGTTTAAAAATTGACTAAGGGATGTCAATAAATTGTTTATATCTTCAGATGAGATGTTGAAATCTGACAATAAATCCTTCAAAAGAAAAGCACCTGAAATCTCTTTTGTTATAAGATAACTTTCAAATCCTCTTTTTTCCCATTTCACCACTGGAATTGTAGAAATACCAGCATCTTTTAATAGCAAACCAGAGCGAAATTCCCTTTTTGATTTTGGATAAAATAAGTTTTTTATCCGGTGAAACCACTCCTTTGGATGCTCATGCTTTATGTAAAATCCGTCAACCTTATAAACTGTCCTTCTTTTATTTCTCTTTACAATCTCGCTTTTATATATGTTCAGTTTTCTTAACATATTTGATCACTTTATAAACATTCTTCTTTTAAAGATATTTTAATAATTTCAAACACTTAATTTTGTTTTGAACATTTCAACATCTTTTATTACTATTATAATTTAAATATGAATTATAGTAGTAATGTTTTATGACTACGCATCTG
>JAMOPX010000122.1 GCA_027064285.1 Desulfobacterales bacterium
TGCTATAAAGAATTCCTGCTTAGTACTGTTCCAAAGGATTTATCCTTTAAGGATATGAGGATAGTAGTTGATTGTGCAAATGGAGCCACATATAAGGTGGCGCCTTTTGTTTTTAAAGAGCTGGGAATAGATACACATGTGATATGTGCAGAGCCTGACGGAAAAAATATCAATGAAAAATGTGGGGCAGTTTATCCTGAGATGTTAAAAGAAGAGGTTTTAAAAAGAGAAGCAGATATGGGTTTTGCATTTGATGGGGATGGAGACAGGCTTGTGGCTGTAGACAATAAAGGAAATATACTAACTGGAGATCAGCTTATTGCTATATTTGCCAAGATGTTGACCCAGACAAAGGAACTGGAGAATCCAGTAGTTGTTACAACTGTGATGAGCAATATAGGATTGAGCAAGGCCTTAAAAGAAATGGGTATAAAACATATAACCACAAAAGTAGGGGATAGGAATGTTGTAAAAGAGATGAAAAAACATGGTGCCATATTAGGTGGTGAAGAATCAGGTCATATTGTGTTTTTGAATCACCATACTACTGGAGATGGCATACTCTCAGCACTTAAGCTTCTTTGTGCTATAAAGATACTTGGCTCTCTTTTGAATGAGCTTGCAAGTACTATGAAGGTGTTCCCTCAGGTATTACTTAATGTTAATGTTAAAAAAAAGGTGGAATTTTCTGAGATTCCGGAGATAAAAGAAGTAATAAAAGAGGTAAAAGATGCGCTTTCTGGAAAAGGGAGACTTTTGCTCAGATATTCAGGCACAGAACCTGTGTGCAGGATAATGGTGGAAGGAGAAGATAAAGAAGAAATTTCAAGATATGCCCAGAAAATTGCATCTGTTATAGAAGAAAAGTTAAACTAAATTTGTCTGTAAAATATACCAGCTTGTCATGCTCCTGCCCCTATGTTTTTTATTTTGTTTATAAGCTCGGAGCTGGAGCTTCTCTGAGAAAAAGGGATTAAGATCACTTTTCCTCCATATCTTTCCACAATTTCTTTTCCTACCACTTCTTTTAGGGTGTAATCTTCACCTTTTGTAAGCACATCTGGTTTTATACTTTTTAAGAGCGCTGTAAGTTCATCTGTAGAAAAGATCACAACAAAATCAACACAGTCTAAGGAAGAGATGATTTGCGCTCTTTCAAATTGGGAAAGTATCGGTCTTCCAGCTCCCTTTATTCTTTTTACCGAGTCATCATCATCTAAGGCTACTATGAGTATATCTCCTAATCTCTTTGATTCTTTGAGCAAGTGAATATGTCCTGGATGTATAAGATCAAAACAGCCATTAGTAAAAACTATCTTTCGCCCCTGTTTCTTAAGCTGTATTGCTTTTTGAACAAGTTCTGAGGTAGTAAGTATTTTACGGGTCTTACCTGATCCTTCCAGAAAAAGGGCATTTATAAGTTCATCTTTCAGCACAGGAGCAGTGCCGAGTTTTCCCACAGCTATTCCGCCTGCCATGTTTGCCAGATATGCAGATTCATAACAGCTAAGTCCTGATGCCATGGAAAGAGATATGCACGAAATTACCGTATCTCCTGCTCCTGATACATCATATACCTCTTTTGCAGAAGCAGGTATATGAGCATGATTGCCACTATTTTCAATAAAAAATATCCCATCTTTTCCCAAGGTTACAACTACAGCTTTTAGCTGTAGTTCTTCTAAAAACTTCCTTCCAGCTTTTATTACATCTTTTTGCCCTGATGCTTGGATTGCCTCCTTTCTGTTAGGAGTGATAGCAGTAGCTCCTCTGTATTTTGTAAAGTCTTTTCCCTTTGGATCAACTATAATAGGCTTTTGGCAGGAGCTTTTTAAAATAGAGGGAATTATATTTTCTGTTATAACGCCTTTTGCATAATCAGATATAACAATGGCATCAATTTTGTTTATATTTGATAAAGCAAACTCTATAATTTTCTTCTCTATTTCAGGATGGATCTTATCCCTTGATTCTTGATCAAGTCTTATCACATGTTGATTATTGGCTATAACCCTGGTTTTCTTTGTAGTAGGCCTTTTATGATCTATAAAAATACCATCAGTGGATATTCCTTTTTCTTTAAGTCTTTTTATAAAAAGACTACCAGTTTTATCATCTCCTATCACACCTGTAAGAAAAACTTTTGCTCCAAGGCTTATGATATTGTTGGCTACATTTGCTGCCCCACCAAGTGTGTCTGATTTTTCTTTAATATCTACTACCTGCACAGGTGCTTCAGGAGAAATCCTTTCTATTTCTCCATACAGATATTCATCTAATATAAGGTCCCCAATTACTAAAATGGAAAGATTTGGGAATTTGAGGATAGAATTGTATAGTTTATATGCGTCAACAGAATACATAACTAAAAATGCCTGGGGCGGGAATCGAACCCGCACGGGGACAAAGCCCCATGGGATTTTAAGTCCCATGCGTCTGCCAGTTCCGCCACCCAGGCTTCAATAAGAATTTAAAATATTCATTTACAAAGGTCAAGTGTGAACTACTCTGCCTTTACAGATAGAGCTTCTAAGGGAGTTCGAAACCTTGTTTTTTAAAACAAGGGAGAGCCCTCTGTTGACAAAGTATTGTTTTTATGATGAAACAATCTTAGCCT
>JAMOPX010000123.1 GCA_027064285.1 Desulfobacterales bacterium
GTATGCTTTGCTTAAAATTTGTGTTGAAACATTGGATAAAAGCCAATAAGATGGATCGTGTCCAAGACAGATGACTTTGGCTTTGATCTCTTTTTGTTTTATTTTCTTTTCCAAAGTCTCCCAAATCGGTTCATTAGAACGATAGAGAAAGATAAGATCAGCTTTTTCTAAATCTTTTAAAACCTTTTCAAATCTTTCATAATCCAAATCTAATGCCCTTGCAGAATGAACCTCTATGTCTATCAAATCTTTTAAACTTTTAGATGCCTTATAAAGCATGTTATAGTAGGATTGCCATACCACAGCTATTATTCTCATTTTTATGCTCCCATTTGTTTATTTTTTAAAAACTCTAAAACAGGACATATCAAATTAAAACCATTATTTTGTATTATGTTGATCTTTATTCCATACACCTCTTGTATGAGCTTTTCGTTAAGAATATGGTTAGGTTTTCCCTGTTCTATGATTCTACCATCTTTGATTACCACGATCTTGTCTGCAAAGAGGCTGGCCAAATTTGGATCGTGTATTGTGACAAGAGCAGTGATCTTATTTTTATAAGCAAGCTCTTTAATTTTTAAAAGCACTTTTATTTGATTTCTAAAATCTAGATGAGAAACAGGTTCATCAAGGAGCATAAATGGTGCAGATTGAGCTAAGGCTCTTGCAATAAGAACAAGCTGTCTTTCTCCTCCGCTTATTTTGTCATAAGATTTTTCTCTAAGATGATAAATCCCTAATGTTTGAAGGGCCTGTTTTGCCTTTTCATAATCTTTTAATCCAGGAGAAGAAAAAAAATTGACATAAGGAGCTCTGCCTATCAAAACCATATCAAACACAGAATAAGGAAAAGCAGGTTCATGCTCCTGAGGAACAACAGCAAAAATCTTAGCTCTTTCTAAATAGGAAAGTTTATCAATCTCTTTTCCATTTATGCAAATGCTTCCTTTATAAGGCTTCCAAATCCCTGCTATACACTTAAAGAGCGTGCTTTTTCCAGAACCATTTGGGCCAAGTATTGCTGTAACTTTTCCTAATTCTGCTGAAAATTCTATATCCTTTAAGGTATCCTCTTTTGAACCTTTGTGTCTAAAACACAATTTTTTTATCTCAAGCATACTCTATTTTCCCCATGCCTCTTTTCCGCCTTTTTTCATAAGGTATAAAAAGAAAGGCGCGCCAGTTAAAGCTGTGATAATCCCAACAGGGATGTCAAAACTTGTAATGCTTCTTGATATGGTATCTGCTAAAATCATATAAGATGCGCCAGTTGTTAAACTTAAAGGGAATAAAATTTTGTGATCAGGTCCTATCATCATTCTGACCAGATGAGGGACCATAAGCCCTACCCATCCTATAATTCCACAAACCGAGGTTGCTGTGGCTACAGCCAAAGTAGAAAAAACAATAAAAATTAACCTATCTCTTTTCACATTTACACCTAAAGATTTGGCCTCTTCTTCTGATAAACTTAAAACATTTAACCTCCAGCGCATCAAAAAAACAGGCAAAAGTCCAATTGAAACACCTAAAAAGGCAATTTTAAAGATCCGCCAGTCAGACAGACTAAAACTTCCCATAAGCCAAAAAACTATGGCTTGCAATTTATGAGGATCAACAAGAAATTTTACTATAGAGACCAGAGCTTGAAAAAATGCAGAAACAATTACTCCTGAAAGTATAAGGGGAAGACGAGAGATTTCTCCTTGGGTTCTGGCAATTGCATAAGCTAATCCTACAGCTATAAGACCAAAAACAAATGCATTAAATTGAACAGACCAGTTAGGAAAAAATCCAACTGTTATGGCACAACCAAAAGCAGCACCAGCAGAAATTCCAAGAATAAATGGATCAACAAGGGGATTTCTAAAAATTCCCTGTAAGACCACTCCAGAACCAGAAAGACCTGCTCCTACTACTCCAGCAAGCAGTATTCTTGGAAGTCTTATATCCATAATAATGGCCTTTTCAGGAATGTCTTTTAGATCAAAGATGTGAAAAGTTTCGTTTAAAAAGATTTTTATAGTCATAACAGGGGTTATCTTATAAGGTCCTAAAAAAAGAGAAACCCCACTTATGATTAAAGGAGAAACAAAAAGGATAATAATTTTAATGTTCTTTTTCATGCTTTTTCACATAATAATAGGATATACCAAAGACTTTACGATAAAACTCATCTGCAATTTTTTCAAAATCTATATCTTTAAAGTATTCTGGATAGGTCTTTATGGCCATATAAAGGGCAACAAGGGCAACTCTTGGAGACCAGGTTGACCAGTGAGGAAGTTTATAGACCTGTCTGGTTTTTACTGCTTTAATGTATCTCCATTGAGAATTGTTTAAGATCCATTCAGGAGTATATCCTGCATATCCCCATATAAAAATAACATCTGGATTCCACAACAAAATTCGCTCTAAAGCTACATCAGCATATCGTTGCTTTATAAAACCTGCAAGATTAATAGCTCCTATAAGATCAATTACCTTATCAGTGATTCCAATTCCAGCAGAAACTGTGGTGGGTTTTCCCAAAAGATAGATGATCTTTTTCCTTTTTTTAAAAGGAATTTTGCCTACTCTTTTTTTAATCAAGTT
>JAMOPX010000124.1 GCA_027064285.1 Desulfobacterales bacterium
TGCTGAAAGAAAAAATTTCAGATGAACAGCAACATGTATTTTCTGCCTGTACATTTGTTACATTTCCAAATTTATCTAATATAAAAACACTATCCCCTAAGAGCTCTGCCTCACCCTCTGGCAGCTCCTCTACAGAACCTGCACAGAGAATCTTTCCGCTGTGTGTAATGATATATGGAAGTGGACCTCTATATATCACCTTTACCTTTTCCTGAGACTCCTTTGGCTTGACCGCCTTAAAAGTAAGTGAATAAAAGATATGCCCTTGCACCTCTCTATAGGGAAATCTTTTTATTAAGCTGAAACCTGCAAAGCCTGTTTCATAGAGGATAGACATCAGATGTGTCTGGGTCATGGCGCCAGCAATGCATTCCCCTCTCAGGGTCTCATCATTTCTTATAGCTGGATCTGGTTCTGTTTCGCATACTACATCTGATATAACAAGCCTTCCACCAGATTTAAGCACTCTCCATATCTCAGAAAACGCCCTTCTTTTATTTACTGAAAGATTCATCACACAATTGGAGATAACCAGATCCACAGAGTTATCTTCCAAAGGAAGATCTTCTAAATAGCCTTTTTTAAATTCTATGTTGTTGTAGCCTAAGTTCTTTGTAACCTCTTCTTTTCCTCTATTGGCTATTTCCAGCATTTCGTCCAGCATATCCACTCCTATTACCTTTCCCTTAGGACCTGTAAGCTTTGCTGCGATAAAACACTCAACCCCTGTGCCACATCCCAGGTCCACTATCACCTCTTCTCTTTCTATTTCAGCATCCAGAACAGGACTTCCACATCCATATCCCCTGAATCTAAACTCTTCTGGTATATGACTTAACAAGGTTTTATCATATGTTACAGGATTGAGTATGTCTGTTTTTTTATCTCCTACTGCCTCTGAATAAAAGGATTTTATAGTGCTGAGACTATTCTCACCAGCGGCAGCAAGAAGACAGTTAGGATGCACAAGTGCTACTTTTCCATGTGCTCCACAGCTCTCTAATACCTCTCCCATTCTCAGCTTTATCTGAGGAATCCCGTTTTCTAAAACCCTTTTTGCCTCCTCTGTGATCAACCATAGAACTATCCGCTCATAAAGAGGAAGATAAGGATCATCCCCTATGAAAGTCTTATTATGGCTGTAGCTATGATCCAGATCACCACCTCCTAATATAAATCTGAAAGGAGAATCTAAATCCTTGACTGTTGTTTTTCTTATCTCTTCAAGCACCTTGCTGTTTTTCCATGCATATTCCAGCCCATTTTTCATGTCAGTTGCCAGCTCTTCTACACCAACAAGCGCAGCAGAAGGATAGAGCTTACCATCAGGTCCTACTGCTAAGGACTCCCATCCAGCAGTGGTTCCATCATGTATTGTTCCTGCCGGCGCAAATACTTGGGTCTTAAAGGCTTCTATATTGTCAATGGTTATACTTTTTTGTTGAGCCAGTTCTGCTGCTTTTATGAAGTAATTAAAGATAAGATCTATAGGTGCAAACTCTTCCTTCTTTCCTCTTCCCCTTATAAAATACCACATGAAATGCACATTTTTTGCTCCTACTTGATCAGCAAGCTCTATTATATACGGCATATCCTCAGCATTTTCCCTTGTAACACACATGGATATGGTGAATGGAAATCCTCTTTCTTTGAGCCAGAGCAGATTCTCCATAAGATGGGAAAATGTGCCTTTTCCTCTAATGCTATCATGCCTCTGTTCCCTTCCATCAACACTTATCTGCAGGTGAAATCTTTCCGGATCCATCCATCTTTCTTTTAAGACCTTTTTTAGATTCATACCATTTGTAAGAATGCACAAATGCACATCTTTGAAGCCAAAAATAAAATCTATGATCTGATCTATTTCAGGATGAACAAAAGGTTCTCCTCCTGTAAGTACAAATATATTACAACCAATCTCTTTTGCTTCTTTCACAATCCTTGCTATTTCATTAAAACTCAGCTCCAGCGTATCTTTTGGAGAACAGGAAAAAAGGCAATAAGTACAAGATAAGTTACATCTATTCGTTATATGTAGCCAAAGCTCACTTATCTTTTCGAGATTCAGATAATTAGAACGCCCTGTGTAATTAAGTCTTCTTGCATGTGGTAGGCTATTCAAAAACCTTATAGCATAGGGATCTCCATCCAAGGAAAATCCGCTTTTTATCTGCTGAATAATACGCTCTCCTTCTTGGCTTGGGACAAACCAGTTTGGTTCCTGTTTGCTTATATAGATGGGCATAGAATTAAATTCTATGCGTACCCAGTCCTCTGGATTGAAGTGCATGGCTTAACCTCCATTTTTAGAATTGATGATTATACGATGATATATTTTTTTTTGTAAATGTTTTTTTAAGAAGGATAGCTTTTTAAAGAGCAGAGAAAAGTCTTTCTGGAAGATGATCAAATATACCATTAGACATAAATAAAACAACATCTCCACTTTTAAGTCTTCTTACAAGGTCATCTAATAATGCATCAGTGTTTCGATAATAATGGGCATCAACTCCTCTGTATCGCAAATCCTGAACAAGCTGAAAAGAGGAAAACCTTTCTTTTTCAGGAATAGATTCCATCCCTTTTGGCT
>JAMOPX010000125.1 GCA_027064285.1 Desulfobacterales bacterium
TCTTTGTCTTTTGTCTGAGCAATTCTGTTTTTAAGTGTATCTATCTCTGATTGAAGTTTTGATTTTTCTTTGTTGAACCACTGATTAAATGACTTTATCTCTTTCCCTGAAATAAGAAAACTTCTAAGTTCTGGATTTGTGGATATTAAAGCTACCAGGTTGTTCAGTCCCAGATCTATACTTGATGTGTGTTCTCCTACTTTCTTTTCATTCAAAACCTCTGTTTTGTAAACAACATCTGCATAGATGTCTGTTCCAAAAAGTTTAACTCTTATGCTTTTTATCTCATAGCTGAATCCTTCAGGTAATCTTATCCTTAAAAGCTCTTTTTTCTTAACCCTGAGAGTAATCAAAATGTTTTTGTTTGTTTGCTTAAATACATTTGTGTTAAGTTCTACTGAAAAGTTCATCAGAAATTTCAGTTTCTTGGCTTTTGGTGGTTTTGGTATCCCTTTAAATTTATCTGGAGCCCGCAGGTATTCTTTATATGCTTTTCTATAACTTTTAAAGCTTTTTATGATGTCTCTTATCACCTGCTGGAGTAGATAGTTGTTGTCAACTTTTCTTTTCTGTTCTTTTAAGACTGTAAGAAATTCTTTAAGTTTTTCATCTTTTAAAATGTTTTCTCTAACTTCTTTAAACTTTTTCAGCCTTTCTTCTTTTTTTGGAGAATACTCTTTATCTGCTATAAGTCCATAAAGGATGGATTGATCAGTTGGATAATATCCGTAAAGTTCTTTGTATCTTTTGAGAAAAATGATCCACAGGTTTTTAAAATGTGCAAGGTCAAGAAAAAGTCTTCTGACACTTTCTTTTCTCTTTTTCCCGGATATTCTGATACTTCGAACTCTATTTAAGAGCATCTTCTAAAACTTTTCTGATTTTTCTTTCTGCTGGTTGCCACTTTTAGGAAGTCTTTCTGCTTTTAAAACTCCTTCTTTCCTTAAATTCCTGAGTGTCGATCTTGATATATCTCCATTACTTCTCTCGCTTTTATACTTTATAATATAATATTTTTGATACATATTGTCAAGTATAGCTAAAAATTAATAACTATATAAGCTATTATAAAAACTCTTTTGTGTAATATCAGCTATAAGTTTAGTATTCCGCAAAATTTGATATTTTGCAGAGTACTATATTTTTCGAAATGTAGTATTTTCTGGCATATATTGTCAAGTATAGCAGAGGTTGTTCCAGCAATTCTCGGTGAGATTATAGAGGTAGTATTTACAAGGCAACTCAGAAAAATAGAAATTATTTTTTCGTAAAATTTTTCAAAAAAAGATGTATAAAGAAGTTATCTAAGTGCCTATTATGAAAGCAAAAAATCAACAAAGTTGATCAGTTTCTGACCGAGAATTGCTGCAAAATATTAGACAAAGTCGACATAGAAGATAAAATGCGTCTGAAATCGGTTGAAAATAAAATGCGCCCGGCAGGATTCGAACCTGCGACCTTTGGATTCGTAGTCCAACGCTCTATCCAGCTGAGCTACGGGCGCTTTTTTATAAAAATAACATTGAATCCTTTTCTATGCAAGCTGGTATTTTTCTGCCAATTTTTTATTCAGCAGTATTAAAGCTACTAATACAATTCCCCACTGAAAAATACAGGTGCCTATACTGTACTCATGCAAAGGATTCCACCAGTTTTTGCTTTCAAGCATAACTGATTTATAAAACCACCAAGAAATAAGGCCAAAAAACTCGGCTGGTATAAGATATTTTATAAGCACATCAAACCAGGCACCAACCTTAAGCCGAGTCTTAGAAGTATTTATAAGCTCTCTTCTAAATCTTGATATCCCATATTTAATAGCAGATACCGTAACAAAAAATCCTCCAACTAAAAGACCTATTCCCCAAACCCAGTCCTGATTGCAGAAAAATTTCATATTTATTGCAGAAGGGATCCCCATGAAGAAGCCTACGCTTGCTATCAAGATGGATGCCTTTTCCCTGCTTATCCCCATATCCATTAAAACCCTTACTCCCAGCTCGACCATGGCTATAAGAGATGAAAAAGCAGCAGAGGAGAGACACAAAAAGAATACAAATATAAAGATATGAGCATGGGATATTTTTTTAAAAATGGAAGGGAGCCATAAAAATGTAAGCCCAACATTTCCTGTTTCTGCCACCTTGAGTGCTTCTTGTTTTGGAAGAAACGCAAAGAGCGTGCAAATAACAGCTATTCCTGCAAGTATAGAAGCGAGATTATTTCCTAAGCCAACTATAACAGATGTGGATACTATGTCCTGATCTTTCCTTGAATAAACTGCATAAGTAAGTATAAGCCCCCATCCAGGTCCAACAGACCAAGCAGACTGAGTTATTGCCTCAAGCCATATTCTATAATCTAAAAGTCTGCCTATATCAGGATAAAACAAAAATCTTAGTCCTTTTTCTGCATTTGGAAGAAACAGTGCCTTTGTTGCTGCGATTGCGATAAGAAAAAAGAGTGTTGGAATAAGTATGTTGTTTATCTTCTCTATTCCTTTTGCTATTCCAAGTGATACAACAAATGCTGCCAAAGAGATAGATATGAGGTGAAATAGAACTGGTGTATTTCCAGAGATAAAATTA
>JAMOPX010000126.1 GCA_027064285.1 Desulfobacterales bacterium
CTTTTTGTTTTGTTATATCTCCTTCTACTATCTCTATTCTTTCTTTTACTCCTTTCATGGCCTCACCCTCCTTCCTTTAGAAATGAACAAGAGCAGGTTTGCCAATGGGATATACATTAAATCCTATGTCAAATAGTTTTTTATGGTCTAATATGTTTCTTCCATCAAATATAAAGGCAGGTTTATTCATAGTTTTATATATTTTCTCATAATCAAGCTCTTTATAAATATCCCATTCTGTCATAACTGCTATGGCATCACATCCATTTGAGGCTTCATATGGATCTTCTATATAATCTACATTTTGATCTATTCCCCTTAGATCTTTTTTTGCATTATTTAGCGCCTTTGGATCTGTGATTACAAGTTTTGCCCTTTCTTCAATAAGCCTTTTTGCAACATATATAGCAGAGCTTTCTCTTGTATCACTTGTATTTGCCTTAAATGCAAAACCAAAAAGACATATCTTTTTGTTTGCCAAGGTATGAAACATAGCATCTATCATATTTTTTACAAATCTTTCTCTTTGATATTCATTTATCTTGACAACTCCCTCCCAGTAATCCGCTACTTCTGTTAACCCGTAATACCTACAGATATAGACCAGATTTAGTATATCTTTTTTAAAACACGAACCACCAAATCCAATACTTGGATTTAAAAATCTATTTCCAATCCTGCTGTCCATCCCTATCGCCCTTGCAACCTCTGAAATCTCAGCCTCTGTCTTTTCGCACAGTGGAGTAATAGAGTTTATAGAGGAGACTCTCTGGGCTAAGAAAGCATTTGCTACAAGCTTGGAAAGCTCGCTACTCCATATATTAGAAGTTATTATCTTTTCTTTTGAAACCCAATGTGCATATATTTCTATTATCTCATCTCTTGCCTTTCTTCCAGATGAGGTATCTTTATAGCCGATCAAGATCCTGTCAGGCTCCTCTAAATCTTTTATGGCTGAACCTTCTGCCAGAAATTCTGGGTTTGAAATCACTTCAAAATGTACATCTTTATCATTTGCACTCAGTATCCTTTCCATTGCAGAGGCAGTTCTTACAGGAAGGGTACTTTTTTCAACTATAATCTTATCAGACTCTGCATATCTTCTTATCTCCCTTGCTGTTTTTTCCCAAAATTGAAGATCAGCAGCCATACCAGCTCCGAGCCCAAAATTCTTTGTGGGAGTATTTACGCTCACAAATATGATATCTGCCTCTTTTATTTCCTTTTGCATATCCTTTTCAAAAAACAGGTTTTTGCCTCTTCTTCTCTTTACTATCTCATCTAATCCAGGTTCAAATATTGGAAGTTCGTCAGAGTTCCATTTGTCTATTTTTTCATAATCAATATCTACAAGGGTAATTTTGTATTCAGGACATTTATCCGCAATAACAGCCATTGTAATTCCACCTACATAACCTGCACCTATACAAAGAATCTTTTTCTTAAATTGCATAGCTACATCCTTTCTAAATCAAATTGATCTCCAAAATTTTCTCTCAGCTCCTTCTCTAAGGCCTTCAGCTCTTCTTCTGTGTCTGCTTCAATAACAATATATCTGTCATCTAACAGCTTTAAAAATCCATATTTTTTTATTATATCCACAAGCTTTTTCACATCCACTGTTACCCATCCCTTCATCCTGAGAAGCAGTTCTTCTGCCTTAAATGGTCTTTCTATCGTAAGAGATATGTCCCTAAATTTTCCTTCCCATCCAAGCACTGCTGGTTTTACCAATATTGGGGTGATTGGATCGCCAACAGCAGCACATCTAAGCCATAGCTTTGCTCTTACCATGTTATTTACTCCTTACTCTTTTATCTAAGGGATGATAACCCATCTGCTTGGAAGGCAAAGCCACTGTTGCTCTTCCAAAAAGCACATTTTCTCCTCTCTGATTATATGTATTTGTTTCTATGTCCACACAGGGCTCACCTTCTCTGTCTATATATTTTTTGACTACCCTGCTTTTGAACCTTATAACATCTGATAAAAACACAAATCTTCTATACTCACCATAGCACCATTTCAGCCATCCATCATCTCCTATCCAATTAGTGAGATGTTGTATATACCAGCTTTGCCTTTGAGGTCCAAGATCGTATGGATAAGGTAATCCCATTGCCCTGGCAGCCTCTTTATTATAATGGACAGCAAGCAAAGGTTCCAGTGCATAAGTGTCTGGATCTCTGAACGCCCATGCTGGTCTTTTCCTATATTCCTCAAGAGCAACTGCCTGTCCAGCAATATGTGCAGGAGCAAGTCCAACAGACATGGCAGCGATCATATCCATTACTCCAAGCGGCCCTTTTACAAGTTCATAAAGCTCTTCTCCTTCTTGCACATCTTCCCAATACCTGATTTTATTTCCTCTTATTTTTATATTCAACACCTCATTTTCTATTTTTTCAAGCTCTTCTTCTTTCCATGGATGAGGGAGTTTTAAATTGGCATAGTAAGAAAGCATTCTTGCCTTCTTCCTTTCTGCCCTAAGCACTTTTCTTACAGATACTGCTATAAGTTTGTTATTCTCATTAAGATATTTCTCTTCAAAGCTATCTATTACCACCTTTTCAGCAAAACGGCTTTTCCTTGGCCCTTCAAATCCCAAATATGTGGCTTCAAACTGAAGAGAGTCATTCAGAAATATAGGAGCAATAAATCTTACCTCTGTTGCAATATGAAATCCTGCCAGTCCTCTCCAGCCAAATTGCACCCCTGAAAGAGCAGAAAATATCCATGAGGGAGGTGCTACTATACCATTATATTTGGTCTTTTTTGCATATTCAGGATCTCTCCATAGAGGATTTGGATCTCCTATAGCATCTGCAAATCTTCTTATTGCCCTTTTTGTAGCCTTGTCATTAAATATTACATCATCCACATAAAGCTTTTTGCCTGCTTTTTTTCTCATCTCTTCAATAAGCTCAGAGCTCAGTTCTGCCTCTGCCATCTTTACCTTGGTAGATATTGTCATCATTCACCTCACTTGCTAAGGATCTTTTCCACTCTTTTTGCAAATATAGAAACAATAGCAGGTTGAAATGTGAGGGAAAATATAAGATTTACAAAAAAGATAATCGCATAAAACATTCCCATCTGCGCCTGAAATCTTATTTCTGCCAAGAAACCCCATATGGAAAGAGGAATGATCATGACAAGGGCTATGAAAAGAATAGCCCTTCCTACTGATTCAGCACCTCTTACCAGATTCTTCATTGTGTCCTTTTTTATCTCATATTCTTCTTTGTATCTGCTGTAAAGATATACACTAAAATCTACTCCTATGCCAACTCCTACAGCAGCTATAGGAATTGTTTCTATGGTCAGGCTTAAGCCCAAAAGACTCATAAGGCCAAAGCCCACTATGTTTGCTACTATAAGAGGAGTAATAAGAAAAGAGCCTATCATAAATGACCTAAATACAATAGTGCATATTATGTAGATAGCAATAAGCACAGTAAGATCTATACGCAGATGATCCCTCTGTAAGGATTCATTTATCGCAGCATGTATGCCGATAACTCCTCCAGCTGGTTTGAATTCCCCAAATCCTTTTATCTTTGGAGAATGAATCTTAAAAAATTCATTCATGTGTTTTTTTATCTCTTTTATAGTTGTATCTGTATGATCTTTAAAAAATAGCACAGTATTTCCAAATCTAAACATCCTATCAGCAAAGCAGTCAAATCCACCAGGCGGCTGCTTTTGTCTGAACAGCAGTATCAGATCCTCTGTTGATTTTTTTTTGTCAGGAATAAGATTCCAAGAAGGATCTCCTTCATGAAACATAAAGTTTAGCCTTCTTACAATGGTAGTAAGAGACTTCCATCCACCACAAAGCTTGGGCATATGTTCTTTCATATAGTATTCAAATGCCTCTATGTAATGCAAAAATATAGGATCTTCCACAGCTCCTGTTTTTCCTTCAAAATATAAGATAAATGTATCAGGTCCGATTCTATCAAATCGCTTGGTTATTTCCTGAAAATCCTGATTATATACTGAATCTGCCTTTAATACACTTGATCCAGAAGAGATCTCACCTATCCTTATCTTTGAGGCCTCTATTCCAAAGAGCAGGGCAAGTGCCAAAAGAAAAGAAAGAATAACTGTTTTTCCAACTTTTGTAATAGAAAACTCTGCCACCTTTCTGTTAAATTTGACCCATATGTCCTTGGTAGATGGTTTAAAGAATTTTTTGTCCTTATAAGCACTTGGGGCAGGCAGATAATAGGCAAATATAGAGGCCATAATTCCGCTTAAAAACATGAGATTAATTATCCAGAGAGTAAGTATTATGCTTATACTTTTTAAGAAAGGTATGTCAGAGAGGATCATTACTCCAAATCCTGCTGCATCTGTTAATACAGCTCCTATGCATGGTGGAAGCATTCTCTTTATGGTATTTTTTGCTGCTATATCCTTTTTTTTTGTTTTAAGCTCTTCTTCTACAAATCTTTCTACCTTTTGAACAGCACTGCTCATGCATCTGACCAATACCAAAAAAGGCAGGACAATCATAAGCGGATCAAAGTTAAGCCTCAAATATCCTGCAAGACCTATGCCCCATGAGGCACTTAAAATAGCTACTATTAAAGGAACAGCAAACCCAATAACACACTTTAAAAACAGAAACAGCAGAACCCCTGCTATCACAAAAGTAAGAGCAAACAAAAAGAATATCTTTCCCCAGTAACTATATATGGTGGCGAGAAGTACTGGTCTTCCTGTTAGATAAATACTTGTATAGTCGTTGTTATACTTTTTTCTCAGCCTTTGAATAAACTTATATAGATGCTTGTAGTCAATAGTAGGCTTGAACTGTGCTACAATAAGCGCAGCTTTTCCATCAGACGAGACCAAAACTCCATTATACAGAGGGCTTCCAAGAGTATGTTCCTTTAGCTGTTCCAGTTCTTCTTTTGTATGTGGTATTCTGGGCCACACCAATGATCCAATATAGACTTCTCCTCCGCCTCTGACCGAGATATACTTGGCTTTTTGCAAGGTTATGGAATCCACCAGCAAAGGATATACATCTTTATAATATCTAAATTTCCATGTAAGCTCTTGCAAGATCTTTAAAAACTTGGGATTAAATATATCTCCTTTTTTTACCTTTAACTCACAAAGGACTGTATTTGCACCTCCAAATATAGAAGAATACTTTTTGTGTAGTTTTATGTATGGATGATCCTCTGGTAACATATCTTCTAATTTTGCTTTGGTTTGAAGATTCCTTAATCCAAAGGCCATTATTATGGTGACTATGAAAGTAAAGATGAGCAAAGGAATCCTGTACTTAAAAGCATGTTCTGCGATCCAACCTGTAATATCTTTTTTCTCTCTTACCTGACCTTTTCCCATTCTATTCCATTGCTACTTTTATATATTGATCCTTTTATTCCAAGAACCCAGATCCCTTCTTTATTGCTCCATGCATCATATAGCCATTCTCCATAGGGAAGCTGGTCTTTTATTTTTGCCGGTTTCCATGGTCCTGCAGTTTTTTTACTATAAAATATAGCTTTTTGCCCTACACATATAAACTTGTCTTTAAATTTTAAGATTCTAAAAAGACTTTTTTCTTTATTTAATCTTTCAAGACTATGGAGTGCCTTCCACTTTGAGCTGTAATCTTGTTTAAATAACAAAAGAGACGCAACCCCAGATGCCATTACCATCTGGTCTCCAATATAAGAGATTGACCAAACAGTATAATCCTGAGATGCAACTCCATTGTCTTGCAAAAACCACTTTTGGGAATCATTGGATGCATATATAACACCAAACTCTCCTGCTACCCAGCCATGCCCATCAGGGGAAAAGGTAATAGAGTTAAACAAAACATCATCTCCTGTAATAAGCACATTCCACTTTTTTCCACCATCTTTTGTCCCAAGCACGGTCCCCATTTCACCAGCAATCCAGCCATGTTTTTTGTCTTTGAAATATACTGTCTTCCAAAAATAGGTAAGAGGGCTTTTTTGCTTAATCCAGTGAATTCCACCATCAGATGTGTATAGAATTAATCCTCCATATCCTACTGCCCAGCCATATTTTTCATCTACAAAGTAGATATCTGCAATATTCTTTGTTGTAGAAGAATTCTGAAGTTCCCAGCTCTTTCCTCTGTCCTTTGTATGCCATATCTTTCCAAAATGCCCACCTATCCAGCCAATTTTATTGTTTACAAAACATATACATAGTGCAGGATAGAGTTTCCCCGGCATCTGAGATATGTTCTCAGAAAATACAAAGCTCGTCGCAAAATATAAATATAAAAAAAGGGCGGTTTGTGCCGCCCTTTTTATCAAGATTTTCCTCATCTTTTTTCTTAAATTACTCCCATTTTCTTTTTTCTTTCTACTTCCATTTCTCTCAGCACCTTTCTTCTTATCTTGCCATCAGGGGTCTTGGGAAGTTCATCTATGAATTCTATTTCTCTTGGATATTCATGCTTGCTGAGTTTATCTTTTACGAACTCTTTTATCTCTTCAGCAAGCTCAGGACTTGGAGTATATCCATCCTTTACTTTTATAAATGCCTTTACGATATTTCCTCTTTCTTTGTCAGGGCTTCCTACTACAGCACACTCTTGCACTGACGGATGTTTCATCAATGCCTCTTCTACTTCTATAGGACCAATTGTATATCCAGCAGAAATTATTACATCATCTGCCCTTCCTACATACCAGAAATATCCTTCCTCATCTTTATAAACTAAATCTCCCACTCTTATCCACTTATCACCTCTTTTTATAGCCATCTGACCAACTTTTCCAGGAGGACAAATGTTTCCTTCTTCATCAATCACCTCTACATCTGATCCTATGGAAGGCTTTCCAAGACTGCCAGGCTTTGGCTTCCAGTTCTCAAATCCTGCAAAATCACATGTAAGTGGGCCAACCTCTGTGGTTCCATAGAGCACATAGGGTGTAACTCCCCATTTTTTCTGTATCAGCTCTATTACATCTTTTGGCATAGCCTCTCCTGTATATGTGAGTTTCTTCAGCTTCAGCTTATAGTTATCCACATTAGGGGATGTCACCATGAGTCTATAATGAGATGCAATAGCAGAGATATTTGTTATCTCAAAGTTCTGCAGTGCCTCAAGGCATATATCAGGATCAAATTTTCCTGAATAAGCACCAATTGCTACTCCAAAGATAAGAGGAGCTATTGTGCCATACCAAATTCCATGTCCCCATGCAGGAGAAGATGGACAGAAATAGTTGTCATCTGCTGTGATTCCAACAGCAAACCTTACAAAAGGAGCTGCTACTGTTATAGCACCATGTCTATAATTAACTATCTTTGGTGCGCCAGTGGTTCCACTGGAGAACTGATACATAGCCATATCATTAGCAGTAGTATTTGGTGTAAATTCAGTAGATTCCTTACTTATCTCATCTAACAGATTATCTGCATATATAATCTGAAGATTCAGTTTTTTTCTTGTTTCTTCGGGGATAAGATCTGTCTTATCCTTGGTGGTGATAATGGCTTTCGCTTCACCTTTTTCTAATCTATACGCAACTGCTTCTGGGCCAAAAAGAGGTGAACAAGGAATTACAACAGCACCTCTTTTAAATATCCCAAACATTCCTACATAGAATTCAAAGCGAGGATGAAGAAGAAGCGCTACTCTATCTCCTTTCTCAATCCCTCTTCCAGCTAAAAAGTTTGCAAGTTGTGAGGTTGCTTCAGAAAATTCTTTAAAGGTATAAATTTCTTCTCTTTTATCTTCTGCAAACTTTATCCTTATAGCGACATCCTCTTTTGGATGTCTATCCACGCATTCATGAGCAATATTAAAATTATCTTTGTTACCATCAAAAACCTTCCACCTATCAGACCATTTAAATTTCTCTCTTGCCTCTTCATAGCTTTTAAACTCATCCAAAAATGTTCTAAGTGGCATCTCTCTCCTCCCATTTTTTGTTTTTTATTTTACTCTCTTCTCTACAGGCCAGTAATCCTTCTCCTTAGAAGGAAGAACCACTGTGGCATATCCGGGCATTGTATTTTCGCCCCTCTGGTTTATAGCATAGGTTTCTATATCTACACAAGGTTCTCCGTCCTGGTCAATATACTTCTTTACTACTTTACCACCAACTCTTACTACATCAGAAAGATATACAAAACCTCTATACTCTGCCCTTGCCATCTTAAGCCAGCCATGATCTCCCATCCAGTTGGTTAAAAGATGGCCTTGCCAACAATGACGTTGAATACCAACATCATAAGGCCAGGCAATACCTGTCTGTGAATAGGCAGCATGTTTATTATAATGAACTGAATACACCGGCTCTAATGCATAGGTATCAGGATCTCTAAAATACCATGCAGGATGTCTCTGTTTATCTCTTACTGCAAGCTCATGACCAAATGGTCTTACAGGTGTTGCTCCTCCTAAGAAAAATGCGATCATATCAGAAAGTCCTATAGGTCCTTTGATTACAGGCTTTAGTTCTTCTCCTTCCTGAACATCTTCCCAGAAGCGAGGCTCTTTTCCACGAAGCTCTTCTGCCATAATCTCCTGCTCTATCTTTTCCAGCTCTTCGTCAGTCCAAGGATGTGGAAGTTGTGGCCCTTTTCTTTCCTTCTTTACTTCTTTTTCCTTACTTTTCCTCATGGAAGCCCTTTCCACTCTTATATTCATCTGCTTGTAAAGGCAAACAAGATCCCCTTCTTCATCTACATATCTTTGTTCAAAGAATTCAAACACCATTTTACCTCTTTTTCCTTCCTTTATCTCAAAATCTTTGAACTGAGAGGAAGGTTCAATGTGAGTTCCTGGTCTTATAGGTTTATAGAAATGAAGCTCATTCTTTGCATTAAAACCGCCCAGCCCTCTGAATCCAAATTGTGGTGCTGCAGGAAGTATAGAATATACGAAAAATGGTGGGGCTATAATACCTTTATACGGGCTTTGTTTGGCATATTCTTCGTCCCTATAAAGGGGATTCCAATCACCTACTCCATCACAAAAGCTTCTTATTGCTCTTTTTGTTACATCTACATTGTTGATGTAGTTGTCTATCCTTAAAATAAGTCCTTTTTTCCCTTCCATCTCTTTTATGAGTTCAGGAGTAAGGCGTCCTTCAGCCAGCTTTCCTTTTTCCACTTTTTCTGTCATCCTAAAAAATACCTCCTTGATTTATTTTTTGGCTATATCTTCTCCAAAAACTTTTCTTAGCTCTTCTAAGTAGTTGGGATCTACATATCCTGCTCCTTTTCCTGCTTGTTTTTCTATCAAGTCTAATCTAGTTGGCCTTCCTGGTGGGAATCTTGGAACTGTGCCAATGACCTTTTCATCTTCTAATTTTTTCAGTTCTTCTTTGCTCATACCCAGCAATTCGCAAAATACATATTCATTATGTTCAGCAAATCTAGGGGCTCTACTTGGTATGTAGCTTTCAAGACCCACAAACTTGGCTGGCATCTGCTTTCCAATTGGCCTTTTTCCAACATCCTTTCCATGGTCTATTACTTCAAAGAAACCTCTCTGAATAAGATGTGGATTTAAATGCACCTCTTTCATAGATAATACAGCCCCTGATGGAATACCCTCTTTTTGGAGCTTTTCCATAAGCTCTAAGTGATCATGCTGACTTGTCCACTCCTCTATTATTTTGTTCAGCTCATCTCTGTTCTTTACTCTGGCCTCCATAGTAGAAAATTTTGGATCATCTTTGAGCTCTTCTTTTCCCATAAGCTTACAGAGTGCCTGCCATTGTTGTTCATTTTCTACTGCTATATTTATCCATGAATCCTCACCTTTACACCTATAACATTCATGGGGAGCCATCGCCGGATTTGCATTTCCTGATCTTTCTTTTACACGTCCGTTCAATGTATAATCCATTATTACATCTCCAATATGAATCACAATCGCCTCTCTTCCTGCCACATCTATGTACTGACCTTTGCCTGTCTTTTTTCTGTAATACAGCGCTGTTAATGCTGCTGCAGCTCCGGTTACACCCAGCATCCAGTCACCATATGCATAGTTGGAAAGAAGAGGTGGCTGATCAGGATGTCCAGTAATATAAGTAAGACCCGACATCCCCTCCATTCCGGTCATATACATATAATAATCTCTTAGTGGCCCATAATGTCCTAAACCACTCATGGAGACCATAACTATATCAGGCTTTACTTTCTTAAGTTCTTCATATCCAAGACCAAGGTTATCCATCACCCTTGGAGAAAAGTTTTCCATTACAATATCACTCATTTTTACCAATTTTTTAAATATCTCTTTACCCTTATCTGTGCTGAGATCCAGACTAATTCCCTTTTTACCCGCGTTCAAAAGATGAAAATATCCACCTGCATTCCAGTTTTCCTTTTCAGGAGGTTCGTTATCAGGATAAGCAGTCATTCTGGTAAAAAGATCAGGTCTCTTAGGGGACTCGATCTTTATTATCTCAGCCCCTAAGTCCGCAAGTATTCTTGTCCCCATAGGACCTGCATATACTGTGGTAAGATCTACCACTCTAATACCTTCTAATATTTTATATGCCATCTCTCTCCTGGTTAACAAAACTGCACATTAGTGCAATTTTGGGTGGGGTATTTGTGCTCCGCCTTTTCAGGATGGTCAGCCCCACCTGGCGGTTTTTGACCATCCATAGCCCCTGCACCAAGCACAGGAACTAACCTATTCACCACCCTCTCCCAGTTTCCTAAGACAAGTACTTGTCTTAAGGGAGAAAAATCCCTTCCAAAGGACTTCCCAAGAAGAGAAATGATGAAAGCTGCTCTGAGAACTCTCCAGCTTTTTTGTCTTTTCTTTATCTTTAAAAGACCCCTCACAGGCTTGTTCCTTTCAGAACTTTGTCTTTCTTCCTCCTCTAAAAGTATATTCCTGTAAATATCATAAAAGCTTTTATGCACTAAAACACCTCTTTCTATACAAACCCTTTGATTTTATACGATTCCTTTCTCTTGAAGTCCTTTTATATCATTTTCAGAAAGCCCTATTGAACCAAGCACCTCTTGAGTATGCTCACCCAGTAAAGGCGCCCTGCCTTCCTTCCAAGGACTTTCGCTTAGCTTGGCTGGAGCACCTGGATAGGTAACCTCTTTCATTTCAGGATGTTCAGTTTTTACAAAAAATTCTCTTGCCTTTATCTGAGGATCATCTGGAAGTTCTCCTGGGCTGAGTATTGGTGCAAAAGCAAGTCTTAGCTTCTGAGCCTTTTCTGTGATTTCCCATTTTGTATGCTCTTTTAACCACGGAAGGATTAAGGCCTCGAACTTTTCTGGCTCTTTCACCCTTGCACCTGCTTTTACCAAAAGTGGATTCTCTCTTTCTTCTGGTTTCTCTATAAGATCAGCAATTGCTTGTGTACCACCTATTCCAGGTGTAAGATTTACATATCCATCTTTGCAAGGATAATTTTCTTGTGTTGGAAAACCATGTATTGCCCATGGAAGTGTTCTTCTGCTCAGCCCTAAATAAGAATAGTCCGCCATAATACCAGTGAGAGTACTGGTTACAGCCTCCATTACAGAAAGATCTATCCATTTACCTTCTTCTTTTGGGCTTATCAGTGCAGCCATTGTTACAATATAAGCGATAAGGCCTGCTGTATATTCTGCTTGATATCCTCCCAGAACAGCAGGTCTTGTATCTGGCCATCTTGTAGGTCTCATCACATACATAGCTCCACCAATACCATATGCAGTAAAATTATTTGCTTTAAAATCCTTATATGGTCCATCCTGCCCAAACCAGGTTATAGAGGTCATTATGAGCTTTGGATTTTCTTTTTTCAGCTCATCGTAACCCAAACCCCATTCTTTCATTTTTCCAGGCTCAAAGTCTTCAATAACCACATCGCTGTCTTTAACGAGTTTTTTAAATACCTCTGCTCCTTCCTGCTTTGTTATATCCAGTGTCAGGCTTTTTTTGTTAGTGTTTAAGTAAAAGAATGTACCGCTTTTTTCTTTATCTTGTTCGTCCTTCCAAAATGGAGCCTTCTTTCTAAGAGGATTACCTTCTTTTGGAGGTTCTACCTTAATTACCTCTGCTCCAAAATCTGCCAAAAGTTTACCACAATAGGATCCTGCAATATTGTTTGCAAGATCCAAGACCCTTAACCCTGTTAACGCTCTCTCCTCCCCCATTGGGTCCTCCTTATTAGATTATTTTTTACAAAGGTGCCTACGAATTGGTCACATGGTTTCAATACTAAAAAGAAAACCTATATGTCAAGTTAGTTATACCAATGCCAGCAATTCTCGATGAGTTTGGAAAGATAGTATTTACATAGTATTTACAAGGCAACTTACAAAAATATGAAAATATGAAAAAAGAAATACTTTTTAACTGACCTTACGCAAAATGGTTTATCTCACAAGGGAAGAATAACAACGAATGCGGTATTGGGACAAAAGGGTTTTTCGTCTGCTCCAAGTCTCTCGGGCTGGTCTCTTCTCTGACTTATCTGCGGAGGATATCTGCCCCCTCCGCATTCCCGTCACTCAGCTGTTAATCAAATATACTTACCCATGCATGGGTTATACCAATACTGATTTAAAATAACCCTTTAGGAAAGTTTGGATATAATCTTATTATCCCTAAAGAAATTGCTGGGTAATAGCTCTTTAGTTGAAGATTTATAAAAAGAATATCTAATTGGTATTGGTATTACCCATGCATGAGCTTAGATGTCTAATAAAGGACTATGCTTGGTTTGGAAAGACTTGAGTGACGGGCTGCGGTTTCCCCCACAGATAAGCCACGAAGAGACAGCGCCCTTCCGACAGTCGCAGACGAAAAACCCCCTTGCCCTTATTCGCTTCCGGTCTTACCCCTATACTGCATATAGACAAAACTTTTGCGTAAGGTCTGTTTTTAATATTGACATATAAGATAAGGGCTGATATTTAAAAAACGAAATCTGCAACAGAAGTTGCAAAAAAACGTAGGTATTCTTAAGTAGAAATAAGGCCAGGAAGGTCGTAAAGGGAAGGAAACCCGAAGATCTTTCTGGCCTTACTTTTTATTAATTTTTATGAGGAGGTGAGTCATGAAAAAGTCTATTTTTCTAATCAGTGTGGCCTTACTTTTCTTAGTTTTTCCTTGTTATGGAGCAGGAACTGACCCGCCTACACTAGATGTAAAAAAATTATACAAGCAGATTCAGGAGTTAAAAAAGAGGATAAATCAGCTTGAAGAGAAAATCAGGCAAAAAGAAGTGAAAGAAGAGAAGCTAAGAAAAGACATAGAAGAGGTAAAAGAAGCGAAAAAGACCAT
>JAMOPX010000127.1 GCA_027064285.1 Desulfobacterales bacterium
CTGAGAATTCATCAAGTCTGCATTTACATATCTTAGCTCGTATAGCAAAACTGTTGAAAAATAACAAACTGAAGAAAAAACTTATGGAGGCAAAGTCTAAGGAAGAGATCTATAAAATCATCACAGAAGCAGACAAAGAAATATCTATTTAAAGGGGTGAACCCATTTATGATAGGCATTTTGATTGTGTCCCATTGTGATATTGGTAAAGAATTAATAAATGCAGCTGAACTCATAATGGGACATATTGAGTCTATAGATAGCGTCTCTATAACTCAATCCATAGAGAGTAAAGAGCTACTAAAGATGATATCACAAAAGATAAAAGAGTTAGACAAGGGGGACGGGGTCCTTATACTTACAGATATGTTTGGTGGCACCCCCTGTAATATCAGTCTTCCTTTCTTAGAAAAGGAAAAGGTTGAGGTTTTGGCTGGTGTAAATCTGCCAATGCTTATAGAGATAGCAAAGGATAGAGAAGGTGTTTCCTTGGAAGAATTAAGCAAAAAGGCTGCTGTGGCTGGAAAAAATAGTATAACTTTGGCTGGAGAACTCCTTTCTTCTTGATGCCTTCTGTTATAGAGATAGACAAAAAGATGTTTAAAAGGTTTCAAAAAGACATTTTGCTTATAGAAAAAAGCTCTTTTATAACACCATGGGGTCTTGTTCAGTTTATAGATGAGCTCAGTAATCCTTGCTCCCATATATGGGGATTAATGGAAGAAGGGGAGCTAATAGGATATATATGTTTCTGGACGGTTTTAGATGAGGTGCATATAATGAATATTGCAATTAGGCCTGACATGAGAAGAAGAGGTATGGCAAAATTTTTACTGAATGAACTGATAAACTCAGCAAGACAAAATAATATATCCAAGATATGGCTTGAGGTAAGGCCATCTAACAAAGCAGCCCTTTCTCTTTATAAAAAGATAGGATTTCAAAAAACAGGAATAAGAAAGAGATATTATTCAGATACACATGAAGATGCCATTGTTATGGCATTAAACCTAAAAAGTTAGAGGAGGTGTGTTATGGCAGTAAGGGTTGGAATAAATGGATTTGGGAGAATTGGCAGGATGATATTTAGGGCAGGTCTTGGTAATGATAAGATCGAGTTTGTAGCAATAAATGATATTACTGATCCCAAGACATTGGCTCATCTTCTTAAATATGATTCTGTTCATGGAAAATTTGATGCTGAAATTTCTTATACTGAGGATTCACTGGTGGTAAATGGAAAAAATATTCGCATTTATACCGAAAGGGAACCAGCAAATATACCTTGGGGCGATGTTGGGATAGATATTGTTATGGAATGCACAGGCCTTTTCAGAGAAAGGGCAAAGGCTGAAGGACATATAAAGGCAGGAGCAAAAAAGGTGATAATATCTGCACCTGCAAAGGACCCAGATATAACCATAGTCATGGGCGTAAATCATGAAAAATATGATCCAGAAAAGCATCATATAGTATCTAATGCTTCATGTACTACCAACTGCTTGGCACCTGTATGTAAGGTCCTGTTGGACAACTTTGGTATAGAAAAAGGTCTTATGACTACTACACATGCCTATACTAATGACCAGAGGATATTAGATGCACCTCATAAGGATTTAAGAAGAGCCAGAGCAGCAGCAGTATCTATGGTTCCAACAACCACAGGTGCTGCCAAGGCAGTTTCCTTAGTATTGCCTGAGCTGCAAGGAAAACTAAATGGAATGGCCATAAGGGTCCCTACTCCAAATGTGTCTATTGTAGATCTGGTTGTTCAATTGGGTAAAAAGGTAAATGTTGAAGAAGTGAATAATAGTCTGAAAAAGGCATCAGAGACTTATTTAAAAGGTATTCTTTCTGTATGCGAAGAGCCATTGGTGTCTATTGATTTTAATGGATCTCGTTTTTCTTCTATTGTGGATGCACTTTCTACCATGGTAATAGATGACATGGTAAAGGTAATAGCATGGTATGACAATGAATTTGGATATTCTAACAGAATGGTAGACCTTGCTATTTATATAGCTGAAAAGTAGGAGGACAAAATGCAGAGAAGAGCTCTTATTGCTGGTAATTGGAAAATGAATCTTTCCCTTAAAGAGGCTATTTCTTTGACTAAAGAGATAGCCAATGGGATTTTGGATATAGAGGATAGGGATATTCTGATCGCACCTCCTTTTCCTTATCTCTATCCTATAACTCAACTTCTAAAAGGCAGTAAAATTTACTTAAGCGCCCAGAATATGCATTGGGAAAGAGAGGGGGCATTTACAGGAGAGGTTTCAGGACTGATGTTGAAAGATGTAGGATGCACACATGTTATCATTGGGCATTCAGAAAGAAGAATAATTTTTCAAGAAACAGATGAACAAATAGCAAGGAAGATAAATACAGCATTGGAAATAGGATTGTGCCCAATACTGTGCGTAGGGGAAAAGCTGGAAGAAAGAGAGAGTGCTCAGACATTTTCTGTAATCAAATCCCAACTTGAAGGCGCATTGGGACATCTAAGATCTGTACCAGATTCCTTTGTGATCGCATATGAGCCTGTATGGGCGATTGGAACAGGCCGTACTGCAACTCCGTCTCAGGCTCAAGAGGTTCACTCCTTTATAAGAGAGTGGATAAGAAAAAAATTTGGTGAAGAAAAGTCTTCTGCTATAAGAATACTCTATGGAGGCAGTGTGAAGCCAGAAAATATAAGAGATTTGATGTCTGAAAAAGATATTGATGGAGTACTCGTAGGAGGTGCAAGCTTAAAGTCAGAATCTTTTCTGAAAATAATAAGATTTTGATTTTCTATTTAAGAATCTTAAAATCTTTCGGGGATGTTCGAAAATTTTTTAACAGCTTCAGAAAGTGGTTGACAAATAAATTTTTATTTTGTAAAAGCGTTGCGGGTTGTGAAGGAGAGAGTTATGACGATTTATCCAGATTTTACATTAATAATTCAAATGGCCAATTTTCTGATTCTTCTTTTCCTTTTAAATATCTTTTTATATAAACCCATAAGAGGTATACTTGCCAAAAGAAATAGTGAGTTTGAAAACCTATATAGACTAATAGAGCAGATGAAAAAACAGGTAGAAGAAAGGCAAAAAAGTATAGAAGAGGCTCTTTTGCAGGCCAGAAAGCTTGGAGTGTCAGAGAGAGAGGCTTTAAAAGAAGAAGCTACTGAATATGAAAAAGAACTTTTAAAACAGACATATATGACAGTGGAAGAGAAACTTGCAAAGGCTAAAGCAGAGTTGGAAAAGAGATTAAAGCTTATTCATGAGGAATTACAAAAAGAGGTTATTCTCTTCTCAAAAGAGTTGGCAGAGCGGGTTCTGGGAAGGAGAGTAAAGGTATGAAGAAATATATTTTTACAATTGCTTTTTTCTTCTTTTCACTTTCTGCCTGCATGGCTGCTGAGGAAGCAGGGGTGGATAAGTCTGCTTTTACAGATTTCTTGTATAGATTGCTTAATTTTTCTGTTATGATGGTAATACTTTATATAGTGGCAAAGAAGATGGCAATTACTGACTTTTTTTCTATTAAAAGGGAAGAGATAAAAAGAAGATTTGAAGAGTTGAAAAAGCAAAAGTATGAATTTGAGAAAAAGGCAGATGAGCTTGAATCAAAACTAAAAGAGATAGAAGAAAAGAAAAAGGAAATTATAGAGCAGTTTCGTTTAGAGGGATTAAAAGAAAAGGAAAAGATTATTGCTGAAGCTAAGCAGAGAGCAGCTCAAATTATGGCTCAGGCAGATATGGCTATACAACAGGAAGTGGAAGCTGCGAAGCAGCGTCTAAAGGCAGAGATAGTAGATCTTGCTACAGATAAGGCAAAAGAGATTATTAGTAGTTCTATTAAAGATAAAGATCAGGATAAACTTGTTCAAGAATTTATAGAAAAGATGGAGAGGGTGCATTGAGAATATCAAAGATTGCTAAAAGATACGCCAGGGCATTGTTGGATATAGGGAAAGAGGATGGTAAGTATGAGCGCTATGGTAGTGAACTAAAAGAGTTCGCTAAGATCTGCTCAGAGAACCAGGATTTTTTGAATATATTATCGAGTCCTATTTTTTCAGTAGAAGAAAGAATGAAGATTTTGGATAAAGTTTTAAAGAAAATAAATTTTTCTGAAGTAGTTAATAATTTTCTGAGAGTTTTGTTAGAAAGAAAAAGAATAAATAGAGTCTTTGAAATCACAGAGTATTATTCTATGCTTCTGGATGAATTTCTTGGAATAGCCAGAGCAAAGATTATTACAGCAAGGCCAATAAAGAAGAAGACATTGGATAAGCTCGTAGCTGCTCTTGAAAAGTTCACATCAAAGAAGGTGGAGGCAGAAACGGAAGTAGATGAGTCCATTATAGGAGGCGTTGTGGTTAGGATAGGGAATCTTGTATTAGATGGTAGTATAGTAGCCCAGTTAGAAGGGCTTAAAGAATCTTTAAAAAGGAGTGGGTGGAGATAATGGTAGAGATAAGAGCAGAGGAAATAAGTAAGGTTATTAGAGATCAAATCAAGCATTATGAAAAAAGGATAGATTTAAGAGAAACAGGAACAGTTATTTCTGTAGGTGATGGAATTGCGCGTGTCTATGGGTTAGAGAATGCTATGGCAATGGAGATGGTAGAATTTCCTGGTGGGATCTATGGCTTGTGTCTAAACTTGGAAGAGGACAATGTTGGTGTGGCGATTATGGGAGAGGATACTCATATAAGGGAAGGAGATATAGTAAAAAGAACAGGTAGGATTGCTCAAATACCAGTTGGTGAAGTGGTGATTGGAAGAGTGATAGACCCTGTTGGTAGACCGTTGGATGGAAAAGGACCTATAGAGGCTAAGGAATACAGAAGGATAGAAATGATTGCTCCTGGTGTAGTTGAAAGGCAGCCTGTGAATGAACCTATGTATACAGGAATTAAGGCTATAGATGCTATGACTCCTATAGGTAGAGGGCAGAGAGAGCTGATTATTGGTGATAGACAGATTGGAAAGACAGCGATTTGTATTGATGCTATTATTAATCAGAAAGATAGCGATATCTTCTGTATCTATGTGGCTATTGGCCAGAAAAAATCTACTGTAGCACAAGTAGTGGATACACTTACCAAATATGGAGCAATGGAATATACTACTGTTGTAGCAGCTTGTGCCAGCGATCCTGCAACATTACAGTATATAGCCCCATATGCGGGATGTGCTATAGGAGAATATTATAGGGATACAGGAAGGCATGCTTTAATTATATATGATGACCTTTCAAAACAGGCTCAAGCTTATAGGCAGGTGTCTTTGTTGCTTAGACGTCCTCCAGGCCGTGAGGCATATCCTGGAGATATCTTTTACAACCATTCCAGATTATTGGAAAGAGCAGCAAAGTTGAGTGATGAGAAAGGTGCTGGTTCTCTTACTGCTTTGCCGATAGTGGAAACACTGGCAGGAGATGTCTCAGCGTATATTCCAACAAATGTGATTTCTATTACTGATGGTCAGGTCTATTTAGAGCCAGGTCTATTTTTTGCAGGTATAAGGCCAGCTATCAATGTTGGACTTTCTGTTTCAAGGGTTGGTGGGGCAGCTCAAACCAAGGCTATGAAAAAAGTGGCAGGTACTTTAAGATTGGAGATGGCTCAGTACAGGGAATTGGAGGCCTTTGCACAGTTTGGTAGTGATTTAGATGAAGCTACGCAGAAGCAACTTGCCAGAGGTCAGAGATTGGTGGAAGTTTTGAAACAGCCTCAGTATCAGCCTATGCCTGCAGAGAAACAGATAGCAATACTTTTTGCTGCAGCAAATGGTTATTTGGATGAATGGCCTGTAGAAGTGATTTCAGAATATGAAAAAGAGATGTTAGAGTTTTTGGAAACAAAGTATTCGGAAATTTTAAATGAGATAAAGGAAACAGGTGATATAAGTGATGAGGTAGATCAAAAATTGAAAAAAGCGCTTGATGAATTCAGAAATGTATTTCAGCCGAGTGTTTCGGAGTAGAGGTATAAGTTATGGCTAAGTTAAAGGATATTCAGAGAAAGATATCAGCTGTTAAGAAAACTATGCAGATTACAAGGGCCATGAATATGGTTGCTGCTGCCAAGTTGCGGAAAGTTCAAGCTCGTGCAGAAAGTTTTGCTCCTTATTCTCAAAAATTTAGTGAGGTTTTAGGAAATATAGCAAGTAGAGTAGAGCCTGACATTCATCCTCTTTTGGTAAAGAGGGAAGAAATAAAGAGAAGTCTTTTGATTCTGTTTACTGCGGATAGAGGTCTTTGTGGTAGTTTTAATACTAATCTGATAAATAGGGCAGAGAAGTGGATAAGAGATCAGGAAGAAAAAGGTATTAAGTGTGATTTAATCCTTATTGGTAAGAAAGGCAGAGATTATTTTTCAAAAAGGGAATTCAATATCATAGAAAATTATGTAAATATATATGGAAAGGTAGATATCAAATTTATAAATCAACTTATCGATAAAATTGTGGAGAGCTACTTGATGGAAGAAGTGGATGAAGTGAATATGCTCTTTAGTAGATTTGTTAGTATGCTTAAACAAGAACCTACTATGGTAAAACTTATTCCAGTAGAGCCACCAAATGTAGAAATCACAGAGTCCAAAGGTGGGGAATATATATGTGAACCAAGACCAGAAGAACTTTTGGTCCAGCTTTTACCTAAACATATAAGTGTTCAAATAATGAATGCCTTTTTTCAGAATGAAACCAGTGAACATGCAGCTCGTATGACTGCTATGGACAATGCTACTACGAACTGTGCTGAACTTATTCAGGATCTTACTCTTTTATACAACAAAGCCAGGCAAGCTGCTATTACTGCAGAGCTTATGGATATTGTAGGTGGAGCAGAGGCTTTAAAAAAGGCATAACTTGTAAAGGAGGCAATATATAATATGGGGAAAAAAGAAATAGTAAATGAAGGGATAATAGTTCAGGTTATTGGACCTGTGGTGGATGTAGAATTCCCTGATGGGAATGTTCCGGAAATTTTAACTGCACTTCTTGTTACTAATCCTGCTATTGATGATACAGAAGATAACCTTACTTTGGAAGTAGCTCAACACTTAGGAGATAATGTTGTTAGAACTATTGCAATGGACATTACAGATGGACTTGTAAGAGGGATGAAGGCCAAAAATACAGGTAAACCTATTATGATGCCAGTTGGAGATGCTATACTTGGGAGAGTGCTAAATGTAGTGGGTAAACCTGTGGATGGATTGGGATCTATAGAAACAGATATGTATTATCCTATCCACCGTCCAGCTCCTGAACTTGTTGACCAAGATACTACTATTAAAGTGTTGGAGACAGGGGTAAAGGTTATAGATCTTCTTGTTCCATTTCCAAGAGGTGGTAAGATGGGAATGTTCGGAGGTGCTGGTGTTGGTAAGACAGTTATTATGATGGAGATGATCCACAATATCGCGATGGAGCATGGAGGAATAAGTGTATTTGCTGGAGTTGGAGAGAGGACAAGAGAAGGAAATGACCTTTATCTGGAGATGAAGGAATCTGGAGTTATAAATAGAGCAGCTCTTATATATGGCCAGATGACAGAACCACCTGGAGCAAGAGCAAGAGTAGCCTTGTCGGCACTTACTGCTGCTGAATACTACAGAGACGAAAGGGGGCAGGATGTCCTTCTATTTATAGATAATATCTTTAGATTTACTCAAGCAGGTGCAGAAGTTTCGGCTCTGTTAGGTCGTATTCCATCTGCTGTTGGTTATCAGCCAACATTGGGTACAGATTTAGGAGAGCTTCAGGAAAGGATTACTTCTACGAAAAAAGGGTCTATTACTTCTGTGCAATGTGTATATGTACCTGCAGATGACCTTACAGACCCAGCGCCTGCTACTACTTTTGCTCACTTAGATGGGACAGTGGTTCTTTCAAGACCTATTGCAGAGTTAGGAATATATCCTGCTGTTGACCCATTAGATTCTTCTTCTAAAATCTTAGATCCAGCAGTTGTGGGAGAAGAGCATTATAAAGTTGCGCGTCAGGTTCAGCAGATATTGCAGAAGTATAAGGATCTGCAGGATATTATTGCTATATTAGGAATGGAAGAGCTTTCAGAAGAGGATAAGCTAATAGTTGCAAGAGCAAGGAGAATCCAGAGATTTCTATCCCAGCCGTTTCATGTGGCAGAACAGTTTACAGGTACGCCAGGAAAATATGTACCATTAAAGGAAACAATAAGAGGATTTAAGGAAATCATTGAAGGAAAACATGATGATCTTCCAGAAGTAGCCTTTTATATGGTAGGAAATATTGATGAGGCAGTAGAAAAGGCAGAAAAATTAGCATCTCGTTAAAAGAAGGGATTTAATTATGGGTAAGATATTTTTAGAAGTGATTACACCAGATAAGGTATTGATTAGTAGAGAGGTAGATATGGTAGTTGCTCCTGGAATCGAAGGGGAGTTTGGAATATTAGAAGACCATGTAGCATTTTTATCTGGTATAGTACCTGGTGAGTTAAGATATATGATAGATGGCAAAGTTGAATATTGTGCTGTTATGGAGGGATTTGCAGAGGTTTCTAATAATAGGGTTTCTGTTTTAGTGGATGCTGCGGAAAAGGCAGAAGAAATAGATATAGAGAGGGCAAAAAAGGCGTTGGAAAGAGCCCAAAAAAGATTGGAACAAAAAGAGGGGATAGATATTGCAAGAGCTGAAGCTGCCTTAAGAAGGGCAATGGCAAGGCTAAAAGTAGCGGGAAGAGTGAGAGACTAAATAAAAATTGAATATAAGAGATAATATAAAAAGGCAAGTCTTTAAAAAGACTTGCCTTTTTTGTTGACTTTTAATCTGTAAAGGATATTATAATCTAGTATAAAAAACTAAAAGGAGCGTGAATATGGATATGGAAGAATATATAAGTGAACAAGAGAAGGTAGAAAATATAGAAAATACAATGGAAGAAGTAGATCAATTTCAATTATTAGAAGAGAAGATTGATCGTCTTATTAGTTTTGTAACCAAGTTAAAACAGGAAAAAATCTCCTTAGAAGAAAAAATACAAGAGCAGGAACAGCTTATTGCAGAGTTAAGAGATCAGGTGGAAGAACTTCAAGCAGATAAGGAGAGAGCTAAAGAAAGGATAAGCTACGTATTAACTAAGATTGATCAGATAGATACGGAAGAGGATGGAGAATAGGATGTGCCGAACAGAGTAAGGATTAGAATTTTGGATAACGAATATATTATAGAAAGTGATTTGGAAAGGGCAGAAATAATAGAGATAGCTCAATTTGTAGATGAAAAGTGTAGAGAGATAAGGGACTCTATTCAGGGACTTACAGAGAAAAAGATTGCTATATTGGCTGCTTTTGAAATAGCAAGTGAATATCTGAAGCTATTAAGAGAAGAGATAAAAAGACAAAAAAAGGTGCAGGCAATAAGCTATAATATAGATTCTGCGATTGGAGAGGACATAGGGGAATAAAAAACCCTTAATATATAATATAATATTCCGCAAAATTTAAGATATTGCGGAATATTATAATTTAGGATGATAGGAAAGGAAAGCGATTTATTCAGATTACTAAACTGATAAATGCAAAGAAATATTAACTTTTTATGAACTAAAATTGGCTAGTAATTTAATAAATACTTATCCTATCTTTCATTTTTCCCTTCTTTTCCCTATATCCTCTCCCTAAGTGCCTGCTCCTTAAATAATTAAGTTTAAGGGGTGATAAGATGATGGTTACACATATAGTTATTTTTGCAGGATTAGGAATCATATTAGGAATACCTATAGGTTTCTTGATTAGAAAGAAGTTTGTAGAAAGTAAGCTTGAAAAGTTAGAAGAATATTCAAAAAAGCTCATTTCTCAGGCCCAAAAAGAAGCAGATAATATAAAGAAAGAAGCAGAGCTTAAGGCCAAAGATCTTTTGTATCAAATGAAAAGGGAGTTTGAAAAAGAGGCACAAGACAAAAGAGAGCAGCTTTTACTTCAGGAAAAAAGATTAATACACAAAGAAGAGAGTATAGATAAGAAAATAGATCAGATAGAAAAAAGAGAAGAAAAAATTGCTCAAAAAGAGAAAGAGATAGATCAGATTATTAGAAAATTAGAAGAAGAAAGAAAGCAGGTAGAAGAGTTAAAGAATGAGCAAAGAAGACAGTTGGAGTCTTTGGCAGGTATGTCTAAGGAAGAAGCCAAGGAGCTTCTTGTAAAGTCTATGGAAGAAGAGGCAAAGAATGAAGCGGCAAAATTGGTGCGTAAGATAGAGACCGATGCAAAGGTGGATGCTGATAAAAAGGCAAAAGAGATCCTTGCTCTTGCTATAAAGAGATATGCAGGTGAATATGTAGCTGAGCAGACTGTCTCTGTGGTGCATTTACCCAATGAAGAAATGAAGGGTAGGATCATAGGAAGAGAGGGAAGGAATATAAGGGCAATAGAAGCTGCGACAGGAGTTGACGTTATAATAGATGATACTCCAGAGGCAGTGATACTCTCTGGATTTAATCCTATAAGAAGAGAAGTAGCCAAGATTGCTTTGGAAAGGCTTATATATGATGGAAGAATTCACCCTGCAAGGATTGAAGAAGTGGTAGCAAAGGTAAGAGAAGAAGTAGAAGAAGCAATAAAGGAGGCGGGGGAAAGAGCTGCTTTTGATGTGGGTGTTCATGGGATCCATCCAGAACTTATAAGGCTTTTAGGAAGATTAAAATACAGATCCAGTTATGCTCAAAATGTTTTACAGCATTCCATAGAGGTGAGTTTTATATGTGGTATAATGGCATCTGAGCTTGGAATGGATGTTAAACAGGCAAAGAGAGCAGGACTGCTGCATGACATAGGAAAAGCTGTAGATCATGAGATAGAAGGGCCTCATGCGATTATAGGTGCTGATTTAGCAAAGAAATATGGAGAATCTGAAGAGGTGGTTCATGCTATTGCTGCTCACCACGAAGATGTGCCTCCTCAAAGCATCTTAGCTATTATTGTTCAAGCAGCAGATACTCTTTCAGGTGCAAGACCTGGTGCAAGAAAAGAAATGCTTGAGACATATATAAAAAGGCTTAAAAATTTAGAGGAAATCGCTATGTCCTTTAAAGGGGTGGTAAAGGCTTATGCTATTCAGGCAGGTAGAGAGCTTAGAGTGATTGTGGAAGGAGATATAGTGAATGATGATGAAGCATATATGATTTGTAAGGATATTGCGAAAAAGATAGAAAAAGAACTGACATATCCGGGACAGATAAAGGTTACTGTTATCAGAGAAACAAGGGCTATAGAATATGCCAGATAAAAAGACAGTTTATTTAGTAGATGGAACTTCTTATATACATCGTGCCTACCATGCGGTAGGTTCTTTGTCTAACTCAAAAGGCTTTCCCACTAATGCTATATATGTATTTACAAGAATGCTTATAAAACTTCTATCAGAAGAAAAACCAGAGTATATGGTAGTTGCGCTGGATGCAAGAGGTCCTACTTTTAGACACAAGATATATGCTGATTATAAAGCCAATCGTCCTCCTACTCCTGAAGACTTGATTGTTCAGATCCCAAAGATAAAGGAGATAATAAATAAGTTAGGAATAAAACTGATTGAGTTAGAAGGATATGAGGCAGATGATATTATTGCTACTTTGGCAAAGAAATGTGAAGAAAATGGTTTTAAGGTTGTATTGGTTACAGGGGATAAGGACTTTAAGCAGCTCGTCACTCCTGACACCATTATCTGGGATACCATGAAGGATGAGAAGACTGATTATAATAAGCTAAAAAAAGAGCTTGGTTTTGAACCATCTAAGTATGCGGATATCTTAGCCTTAGCAGGGGATTATATTGATAATATTCCTGGAGTCCCTGGTATTGGAGAAAAGACTGCTATTAAATTAATAAGAGAATTTGGTTCACTGGAAGGAATATATGATAACATAAATAAAATAACTCGAAAAAAACTTAAAGAGAATCTTATAAAGTATAAAGATTCTGCTTTCTTAAGCAGAGGACTTGCACGAATAAATAGTGATGTTCCTATGGATTGGGACATAAATATGCTGAAGGTAAAAGAGCCTGATAAAGAAGGATTGGTTCAGATATTCAGAGAGCTGGAATTCAGAGAACTTCTGAGTCAGTTTATTTCCAGAAAAAAAGAAAAAACCGATTATAGAGCGTGTACTGACCTCAAGATATTAAAAGATATTATTAAAGAGATAAAGAAAAGAGGTTTTGTTTCAGTAGATACTGAAACCACAAGTGAAAATCCTTTTAAGGCCAAGCTTGTAGGCATATCTATGTCTTGGGAGCCTAAAAAAGGATATTATTTGCCTGTAGGACATAATTACTTGGGATTGCAAAAGCAATTAAATTTGAGTGAGGTTAAAGATCTATTAAAAGAAATATTAGAAGATGAGGGTGTAAAGAAGATAGGTCATAATATAAAGTATGATGCAGAGGTATTAAGGCTTCATGGAATTGAACTGAAAGAGATATATTTTGATACCATGATTGCTTCCTATGTAATAAATCCTGGGTTAAGACAGCATAATCTCGACTACTTAAGTGAGTATTATCTTGGACATAAGATGATAGGATATAAAGATGTGGTTGTTAAAGGCATAAAAGATTTCTCTCAGGTAAATATAGAAACTGCTGTTGAATACTCTTGTGAAGATGCAGACTATACTTTAAGGCTTAAAGATATTCTGGAAAAAAGATTAAAAGAGGATAAAAACGAAGAGCTGTTTTATAATATAGAGATGAAGTTGGTGCCTGTGCTTATGGACATGGAGATAGCAGGTGTAAAGGTAGATATAAATTTATTGTGGAAGTTGGCTGTTGAATTCAGGGAAAAGTTAAAACAGATAGAGGAAGAGATCTATAAAGAAGCTGGAATGCGTTTTAATATAAATTCTTCTCAACAGCTCGGATTTGTGCTCTTTGAAAAACTAAGACTTCCCACTTTAAAAAAGACTCAAAAGACAAAAAGATATTCCACAGATGTAAGTGTATTAAAAAAGCTGTGCGCATATAATAGTAAGGTGCCATCCCTTGTACTTCAATACAGGAGTATATCCAAGCTAAAATCTACCTATGTGGATGCCTTGATAAGGATGGCAGATCCCAAAACACACAGGATCCATACCTCTTATAACCAGACTGTTACTGCAACAGGAAGGCTGAGCAGTAGCGATCCAA
>JAMOPX010000128.1 GCA_027064285.1 Desulfobacterales bacterium
TCTGAATAAAGATAGCGTATGTGCTCTTCGTCATCTACTACTAATATCTTTGCCATATCCTACTCCCTCCCTTTTTACCATTTTATTCTTACTTTTATACCATTTTCCATCAAAAACCTCTTTAGACCATAAATACTGTATTTTCCATAATGTACAATAGAAGCTATAAGTGCTGCATCTGCTTTTCCCTCTGTCAAAACCTCTAAGAGATGTTCAGGTTTTCCTGCTCCTCCTGAAGCAATAACAGGTATATCTACATTTGTGGATATGAGCCGTGTTAGATTAATTTCATATCCCTCTTGTGTCCCGTCAGCATCAATTGAATTAAGACATATTTCACCTGCTCCTAATTCTTCAGCTTTTTTTGCCCACTCGAGTGCATCTATCCCTGTATAGGTTCTTCCTCCATCAATAACTATCTCATAACCACTTGGAATCCCTTCTTTCTTCCCTACTTTTTTTACATCCATTCCCAAAACAATGCACTGGCTTCCAAACTCCTTTGCCCCTTGATATATAAGGTCAGGATTCCTAACTGCTGCAGAGTTAATACTAACTTTTTCTGCACCAGCAAGAAGCACCTTTCTCATGTCCTCTATTGTTCTGATTCCACCTCCTACAGAAAACGGTATAAAGATTCTTTCTGCCACTTTTCTCACGGTTTCTATCATTATGTCTCTCTTTTCGTAGGAAGCTGTTATGTCATAAAATACTAATTCATCTGCTCCTTCCTCATAATATTTTTCTGCTGCTTCAACTGGATCACCAATATCTATGTTATTTTTGAATTTTATCCCTTTGGTAAGTCTTCCAGCTCTTACATCTAAGCAAGGGATTATCCTCCTGCTAAGCATATCTTCCATCCCAATTACAGAAATTCTGCAAAAGCCTGAGTCCTGGTCTTCCACTCTTTTCAGGATGAAACTGAACAGCAATGAGGTTTTCCTTACCAAGCACAGAGCAGAATACTATTCCATACTCGGTTTCTCCGATTATATATTCTTCTTGGCGAGGACAGGGATAATAAGAATGAACAAAGTAAAATTCATGTTCTGGATCTATACCATCAAATATAGGGTGTTTCTTTTTTTGGATAACTCTGTTCCAGCCCATATGAGGAACCTTTAACTTTTGACCATCTTGATCTTTCAGATCTTCCGGAAATCTTTTCACTTCTCCTGGCACAATACCAAGACATTCTCCATCATCTTCTTCACTTCTCTCCATAATGATCTGAGTTCCTAAACATATACCTAAGATAGGAGTTCCTTTTGTAAAAGCAGTTCTGAGCGCCTTATCAATACCAAATTTTTTTAGGACCTGCATTGCCTTTCCTGCAGCACCAACTCCAGGAAAGATGATCCTTTCTGCTTCCAAAATATAGGTAGGATTGCTGGTAATATAAGACTTTATGTTTACTCTATTTAATGCCCTTTGAACACTGGTGAGATTTCCTGCTTCATAATCAACAATTACTACACCTTTCATCGCTTTATTTTAAGGCCCGCATTAAGCGGGCCATTTTGGACTATTTAATCTAATACGACAACATCCTGTGCTTGTAGCCCTTTCTTGCCCTGAGCCACACTAAATTCTACCCTTTGTCCCTGCTCTAATGATCTAAAACCTGAGCCTTTGATACTGGTATAGTGCACAAAGATGTCATCTCCACTGTCCCGTTTAATAAAACCATACCCTTTACTGTTGTTAAACCATTTTACTGTTCCTTGTTCTCTTGCTGACATTACTAAAAATCCTCCTACTAAAAAATTTCTTTAAATTACATGGGAGCTCCCTGCAATCTTTTTAAAGGATACATTAATTCTTGAACAATGTCACTATAAAAAAACCCTTTCAAGTATTTTTTTATACTCATCTGTAATCAAAAAAATACCATAAAATGGTACTAAAGCAAGAACTAGACAAATAAAAGCAGCAAATATAGTTACCTGCATAATTACCCAGTATTGGTATTATTAGAATTATTCCCACTTATGATTCTAAACCAATAGCCCATATAGTGAAGTCCTGAAGATATGGTAAACATGGCAGTAAATATATGTAAATAAGGGCCAATATCCTTAAAAAGGACATATCTTTCTGAAAGAAGCGCTGACAGCACAGTGCTAATTTGAAAACAGGTGGTTATCTTGCTCACACAGGATGGCTTTATCTCAAATTTAATGGAATTTAGAAAGAGTATAAGAACTCCTAACAAAATTAGCACATCCCTACTGATAACTATAGCACTTAACCAGGCAGGGATTGAGTGCCTTTTTATGGGAATTGTAACATAGGCTGTAATAACAAGCAGTTTGTCTGCAAGAGGATCTAATATAGCACCTATTCTGCTTTTTTGATTGTACAGCCTTGCTAAAATCCCATCCAATGCATCGGTTAAGCCAGCAATAACAAAGACAAAAAAGGCCAGAACCACCTGATCGTTTATCACATATATCAAAAAAATAGGCGTTAATATGATCCTTATAGAGGTAAAAAGATTAGCAACTGTCATGTCATCTGCTGATAAAATTTGAGATTTCTTCTCTTATTCTTTCTATATTTTCGGGTGGAATCCATATCATTTCTGGCTCTTTTTTAAACCATGTAATCTGCCTTTTGGCATATCTTCTGGTGTCTGTCTGCATTCTTCTCAATGCCTCCTTTAAGCTCCACTCTCCTTGAATATATTTAACTATCTGTCTATATCCTATAGCCTGCATAGGCTTTAGTTCTGGGGAATATCCTTGAACCAGAAGTCTTCTTGTTTCTTCTATTAACCCAGACTCTATCATTCTGGTACATCTTTTGTCTATTTTTTCATAAAGCTCCTTTCTTGAAATATGCAGAAATATTTTCAATGCATCTAAACTACTGTCCCTAAATCCATGTTTTTTTATAAGTTCAGAGTTTTTTTTCCCTGTCAGATAGTATATTTCCAGTGCCCTTATTATCCTGACTCTGTCATTTGGATGAATAAGCTTTGCGTATTCAGGATCATATTCAAAAAGTCTTTTATAAAGCTCCTTAAGTCCCTGCTCCTGAGCCTCTTTTCTGAGCCTGTTTCTGAGTTCTGGATCTTTTGGAGGTACATATAAGAGACCTCCTAACAATGCTCTTATATAAAGACCAGTACCTCCTACCACAAAACACAACTTTCTCCTGCTCCAAATGTTCTGAATCGAATCTAGGGCCAGCTCTCTGTATATGGCTGCATTAAATTCCTCATCAGGATTTACCACATCTATAAGATGGTGAGGAACTCTTTTTCTCTGTTCAAGTGTGGGTTTTGCTGTGCCTATGTCCATTCCCCTATACACCTGCATGGAATCTGCATTTACGATTTCTGCACTAAAATGCTTTGCCAGATGTATAGCCAGTTCTGTCTTTCCTGAGGCAGTAGGCCCTGCAATTACCACTACTTTTGGCTTGCTTTTCATGGATAATCCCCTATCTCATCTGTAATACCAAAACTATTGTGTAAATATTTTTATAATGTATAATTAGCCATTATGAGAACGATAGATAGATCATTAATAAAAGAAGGTACAGAAGAATTGAAAGCACTTCAAAAGAAAGTTTCACACCGCCGTTTTGTTCTGCGTATACAGATGCTTATGTTTTTAAAATAATATCCCCGGAAGCCATTAAAAGAGATATCAAAATTACTTCATCTGTATTATGAGACATTGGCACTTGTCAAGAAAATTGTGTCTCATCTGTAATCACAACTTAGTAGTAGAAAGTGTCTATAGTTAGATAGATATATGAGACACTTCTTTGTAAAAATTCTGAATGTGGAAGGGAATTATGATTATAATTAAGTGTAAACATTAAGGACTTTTCATCTACCATAAAGAACACCCTCTGTATACAAAAAATCCATCCTCTATTATGTTATCTTATGGTCGTTTACGAAATTTTTGGTTGACATTATATATATGTGTCACTATAGATACCCAAAAAAACTTTTTCTGACTTTTATGGGAAAAAAATATCTTACTACAAAAGAAGTTGCTGAACTTTTAGATATAAATGAAAAAATGGTTTATCAGCTCATAAATGAAAAAGGGCTTCCTGCATGTAAGGTTACAGGAAAGTGGCTTTTCCCAAAGCATCTTGTAGATGTCTGGATAGAAAACAATACTATAAACAGGCCCTCTCCTGCTCAAAACCTTATTCATTCAGTTATTATAGTAATGGGAAGTCATGATCCTTTGCTTGAATCCCTTATATCGCTCTACAACAAAAATTATCCTGATCATCCTATAGTTTACAGTCATTCGGGAAGTATATTTGGTCTACGGGGACTGAAAAAGGGAATCTGCCATATTGCTACATCTCATCTTATGCAGGAGGATGAGATAGAATATAACTTTGAATATTTAAAAAATTTTTTTGGAGAGCATATCCCGGCAGTTGTAAACTTCTGCTATAGAGAGCAGGGAATCATTGTTAAAAAAGGAAATCCTAAGAAAATAAAAGATATAGCATCCTTTGCAAAAAAGGATGTAACTATTGCAAACAGGCCAAAAGGCACGGGAACAAGACTTCTTTTGGATCATGAACTTAAAAAGGTGGGAATAGATCCTTCTCATATAAAGGGCTATGATAATGAATTCTCTTCTCACATAGAGGTAGGAATAGAGGTGCTCTCTGGAAGAGCAGATGCCGGCATTGGTATAAAGGCAGTTGCTTCTATGCTTGGGCTTGATTTTATATCCCTCAGGTGGGAAAGGTATGATCTGCTGATTCCAAAGCCCTTCTTTTTTGAAAGGAATCTGCAGCAGTTTTTAGGAATATTACAAGAGAGAGAGTTTAAAAGGCTTGCAGAGAGGTTAGAAGGCTATGACATTAAAGATGCTGGAAGACTTCTTTTCCCCCATGCTTAACGTCTTGCTTTTATTTTATGTTTTAGTCTCCTGCTGTAATGCAGAAGATCAGATGACTCTTAAAGTTTTCCATGCTGGCAGTCTTTCTGTGCCATTTCAAAAAATAGAAATCCTGTTTGAAAAAAAATACCCCTGGATAGATGTAAAAAGGGAATCAAGTGGTAGCGTAATGGCAGTAAGAAAAGTAATTGATATACATAAACCTTGTGATGTCATAGCAGTGGCTGATTATTCTCTGATACCCAAGATGATGTTTCCAAAATATGCAGATCATGTGAAGCTTTTTGCCAGAAACGAGCTTGTGCTTTGTTATACAGAGAAATCTAAATATCACAAAATAATAAATAAAAAAAATTGGTATAAAATTCTATGTAAAAAAGGCGTGAAATGGGGATTTTCAGATCCTAATTTAGATCCATGTGGTTATAGAACAGTTATGTGTGTGCTTCTTTCAGATCTCTATTATAAGGTGCCAGTTTTTAAGATGTTGTTTGAAAAGTATCTGCCATCATTCAGAATTATCAAAAAGGAGGCCTTTGTTGCTGAAATACCAGCATCTTTTTCTCCTATGGGAAAAAAGATATTTATCAGGCCCAAGTCTGTACAGCTAATAGGACTTCTGGAATCTGGTGCAATAGACTATGCTGTGGAATACCTAAGTGTTGCGAAACAGCATCATCTAAACTTTTTGAGGCTTCCTTACGAGATAAACTTAGGGAGTCTGAGGCTTAAGACTTATTACAGTAAGGTAGCTGTTGTATTAGGAAATAAAAAAAAGATTTATGCAAAACCTATTGTCTATGGAATAGCATATCTAAAAACAAGTTCTCATCCAAAAGAGGCAAGATTGTTTGAGAGGTTTGTTACAGGAAAATTAGGGGCAAGAGCCTTAAAAGAATCATATCAGATCCCTATTTATCCCGCAGAGGTAATAAATGCAAATGAGTAAACTTTTTGTTATCACTTTAACTGTTCTGTGTATAAATTTTATTGTAGTGCCTATCTTTTATCTTCTGGTAAGCACTAACCCATTTTTATTCTTGGATATCTTAAAAGATAAAGAATTTTGGTCTTCTATGCAAATATCTCTTTTAAGCGCTTTTTGTTCCTCTGTGATCGGACTTATTATGGGCATGCCGTTTGCTTTCTTTGTAGTGAGAAAAAATTTTCCAGCAAAATCCATATTAGAAAGCATAACATTCCTTCCTATAGTAATCCCCCATGTGGCAGTAGGGATTATGCTTTTGTGTCTCTTTTCCAGAGCAGGGATATCCATTGTAGATACTATATGGGGAATCATAGTGGCAATGTGCTTTGTAAGTATATCCTATGCTATTTCTTCCTGTATCATGGGATTTAAATCAATTGATCCAGAACTTGAGTGGACAGCAAGAAGTCTTGGTGCAAGCGCTTCTTATACATTCTTTAAGATTACCCTACCTCTTATGTTCCCATATATAGCACGGGGATTTATTCTTTCTTTTGCTCGAGCATTAAGTGAAGTTGGGGCGATACTTGTAATTGCCTATTACCCCAAGAGTATCCCCATACTTATATATGAAAGATTTGAAAACTTTGGATTAAAAAAGGCAATTCCTATAACCTCTTTTGTAATTTTACTGAGTCTTCTCATATTTAGCATAGTAATATTTTTAGAAAAGAGAGGAGCCAGAAAAAAAGAATATGTTTTTTGAGGTAAAAATAAAAAAGAGATTAATAAATTTTGAACTAAATATATCCCTTGAGACCAATAAAAATGAATATACGGTGATACTCGGTCCAAGTGGTGCAGGAAAAAGCATGGCTTTGAAAGTAATGGCTGGAATAGAGGCTTCTGAATATCAGCAGATAAAAATAGAAAATACGGATGTATCTAAGCTTCCTCCTGAAAAAAGAAAGATTGTGTATCTTCCTCAAAAAGACTCTCTTTTTCCTCATATGAATGTGTTTGAAAATATTGTTTTTCCTTTTATTGCAAATGGCATAGAGATAGACAAAGGTTTTTTAAATAAAGTAATTGATACCTTCAAGATTAGATTCCTCTTAAAAAGATCACCCAAGCACCTTTCTGGTGGGGAGGCAAGAAGAATCGCATTAGCTAGAGCTATATGTGCAAGGCCAAAGGTTTTACTCTTAGATGAACCGCTGAGTTTTCTTGATTTTCATATAAAATTGGAGCTTATAGATTTTTTAAAAAAGATTCCTCAAGACTATAATATAAGCATCCTTCATGTAACTCACGATCCAATAGAGGCATGTTTGCTTTCTTATAGAATTTATATCTTAAAAAGAGGAAAAATTGTTTCCTGTATCAAACCAAGCCTGAATTCAGATCAACTCCTTAACCTTATTGTTAAGTTTTCTCCTTTTATAGAAGATCTCAGATACTGATTTACACGCAATAAAAAACTTGCAAGTAGATAAAGATTTTTTCTAATATCAAGCTATGCTAATTTCTAAAAAGAATCAATTAGTTGGACTTGATATAGGAAGTTATTCCATAAAGCTGGCAGAAATAGAACATAAAAAAAATGAAAAGCTCTTAAAAAATATTGGAATTGCTTATATACCTCCTAACTGTCTTTCTCCCACTGTTGGCATAAAAGATCCAGATCCCATAAAAAAAGCCATATCAAGCCTTTTTGAGAACCTGAAAATAAAGAATAAAAAAGTGGCTGTTGGTCTTCCCTGTGCATCTGTTATTGCAAAAAAGATCAGCTTAGTGGAACGAGATGATTTGGATTTAGAGAAAGCAATAAAACACGAAGCAGAACAGTTTGTGCCTTTTGATATGGAAGAAGTAAACTTAGACTATGACATTATGGACACGATTTATGAAGAAGGAGAAGAAATAGGAAGGATGGAGATAATGGTTGTGGCAGCGAAGAAAGGGCTTGTGGAAAGCTATGTTAGTCTTTTGCAAGAGATAAATCTTTCTCTAGAAGTTATGGATGTAGACATATTTGCTCTTCAAAACTCCTTTGAATTAAATGGTCATGAAATCAATCCTGAAAAGACCTATTTTTTAATAGATATTGGCGCTCAAACAATTAATACAAATGTAATAAAAGGTAATGTTTCACTATTTGTAAGAAGTTCTGTGCTGGGAGGAATTCAAATAACCAAAAGGATTATGCAGGAATTTCAGATAGGTTTTGAAGATGCGGAAAAGATTAAATTAGGTGTAACAGAGTTAGAAGAGGAACAAAACAAGAGGATAAGAGATATATTTAAGGATGTCATAAAAGAGTGGATAGAGGAGATAAAAGGAAATATCCAATTTATTGACAGAACATATCCCGGAGAAGAGGTGGAAAAGATATTTATAACAGGAGGATGCACCAATATAATAGGCTTGGAAGAGCTATTAGCAAATGAACTTGGTATGCCAGTAGAAAAACTGGGGTCATTTGAAGGACTTGTGATTGATAAAAAGATAGATCCTGAATATCTCAAATATATTAATTCTCAATCCTCTGTTGCAGTAGGATTAGCGCTCAGGAGCATAGGAGATAAATGATAAAATGATAAGGATAAATCTGCTTCCTTTTAGAGTAAAAAGAAAAAAAGAAAATATTAAAAGACAGCTAAGCATTTATTTTTTAAGCATTATATTTGTTCTTTTACTCTGTTTTTACCTCAACCAAGGCCAAAACCAAAAAATAGCGTATCTTCAATCCATAAAAGATAGAAAAAATAAAGAACTTCTTAAGTATAAAAGAACAAATAGAAAAATAAGAAAATTAAAGAAGAAAATTAAGGAATGTCAGACAAAATTAGACATAATAAAAAATATAGCTAAATATAGGTTAGAGCCGGTAAAGACCTTAGATGAAATGGTCATGGCTATTCCTCCTGACAGCTTATGGCTTGATTCCTTGAGATTTGTGGGAAAAAGACTTTTTATAACTGGAAGTGCAAAAGATAACGATATCGTAGCTCTATTTATGAAGAGGTTAAAAAAGATGCCTCGAATAAGCAATGTAGAACTAAAAGTAACCAGACTTATCAAGCTAAGTGGCTATAAAATAAATGTATGCAGATTTGATTTGGAATGCTCAGTTATTGTTCCGATTAAGCAAGGCAAAGATGAAAAACAGAAAAAATGAAAGTTATTGATATTATTGTTGAAAAAACCGAGACTATAAAATTTTCTTATAGAATAGCTATCTTGGTTGGTACTATTGTCTTGATTGCGGCTCTATTTTGCTATTTTTTCTATTTACCAAAAGCAAAAAAAATTGAGCAACTTAATAAAGATATAACGACTCTGGACAAGAGAATCAGAAAGGCAAAGGCCCTTGCAAAAAGACTTCCTGAATTTGAAAAAAAGGCAAAAGAAATAGACAAACAATTCAAACTTGCTCTTAAACTTCTGCCAAATAAAAAAGAAATTCCAACATTTCTGGAACAGATAAACCATATAGGGATAGATTCTGGTCTTGTATTTCGACTGTTCAAACCATCTCACGAAATCCCCAAGGGATTTTACAATGAAATTCCGATAAATATAGAAGTAGAAGGAAGATTTCACAACATAATGACTTTTATTTACAGAATAACCACGATGCAAAGGATAGTAAATGTCTTTAATATTCAGATGAGGCCAGTAAAAAGGCTTTCTCCTCAGTTAAAAGCCACTTTTACAGCAGTAACTTATAGGTTTGCGCCAAAAGATGCTCTCAAGAAAAAGAGAAGGAGGAGGAGAAGAAGATAAGAGGGTCCATCTTTACTAAAATAACTCTATTATCTTTGCTTTTGCTTGTAATAAGGATTCCTCCTGCATTTGAAGCAGATAACAAAGAGCCCCAAATTTTGAAAAAGACTTCTTATGTATATACACCTATCGGAAAACCAGATCCATTTGAACCTTTTGTTTTAAAAGAGGAAACGTACAAAAGTCTTTCTCCAGAAGAATTAGAAAAATTAAACTTAATCCCTTCTTTTAAAACAGAACTCCAAAGGATAAGACTTAAAGAATTAAAAATTGTGGCTATGATAAAGATTGGAAATAAAGTCTTGGCAATGGTTCAAGGTCCAACAGGAAAAGGCTATATAGTAAAAACAGGAATGGGTATAGGCATGAAAGGCGGTGTGGTAGATAAAATCATATATGAAGAGAAGCTTACCCCTTTTGGAAAAAAAGCAATCAGAAAAATCATTATTAAAGAACCCTTTATAAACAAAGATAAGAAAATATCCTTTAGATACATTGAATTAAATATGGGTGAAAAAATGGAGTGAAGGAGATTATTATGCGCAGGATGATAATAATATTAACAACTCTGTTGCTTTTATTTGAATATACAAAAAACTCTTACCCTGCTTTTATAGAAAAAATCGGAATCATTGAGGATACCAGATCCAAACTGAAGTTAGTAATAAAATCCAAGTTTAACTCTTACAATGCTGTTCTGCTTTCACATCCATTTAGACTTATAATAGATTTTAAGGGTTTTTATATACGAAAGAATCAAAAAAAACTTCTTGAGCCAAAAGGAAAGATTATCTCTAGAATATATATTGGGAATAGGGAAAAAGGGGCAAGACTTATTTTTTATTCAGTAAGACGCTCCGGCTTTAGATATAGGATAGATTCTAAAGGAGAATACCTCATCGTCACTTGCTGGCCAAAACGCAACGTCAAAGTGAGAACAGGAGAATATATGGCTTTACCTCGTCCAAAGAGGAAAATAGAAAAGCTTTTAAGTTCTCACAGGAAAAAGAGAAAGGCAGAAATAGACCTCGAAAATACCAAAATTCCTACATATACAGGGAAAAAGATCTCATTAGAATTCTACAAAGCAGACTTGCATAATGTATTCAGATTGTTTTCAGAGGTGAGTGGAAAAAATATTATAGTTAGCGATAAGGTAAAAGGTACTATTACCATGTCTTTGAAAAATGTACCTTGGGATTTTGCATTGGATCTTATCTTGGAAGTACAAAATCTGAAAAAAGAAGAAAGACTTAATACTTACATAATAACCCCTATTGAGAAGAAAGAAAAAGGCAAGGGCGAACTCATAGTAAAAAAAGTATCCAAAGATACTATTCATTTAGCAAGAGCATTAAAAAAGAGAGAAGAGGAAATAAGAAATGCCCAGCAGATAATAAGAAAAGCATACGAACTGGAGAAAAGAAGAAAGATTAACAAAGCGTTACTGCTTTATGAAAAAGCAACAGAGCTGTGGAAGGATAATGCTGATCTTTTGAAAAAAACCGCATATCTTTACTACACAGTAGGTAATTTTGCCAGAGCTTATTATTATGCCACCAGGGCACTCAAAATAAATCCTGATGATTCAGAAGCATCTTTGTATGGTGCACTTTCTGCAGTAAAGCTATCTAAGGATGAAGATGCAAGGCTTTTGTTTGAGATGGCAATAAAAGGAGAGCCAAAGATACCAGAAGCATATTATGATTATGCTCTTTTTTTAGAAAAACAAGAAAAAGACTTCATCCATGCCTTAGGTATTTATGAGGAGTATGAAGACTTGTTTGGCCCAATACTTCAAACAAGTCTTTCTATTGCAAGGTTGTATTATCAACTTGGAGAAAAACAAAAAGCATGTGATAAGTACAGAGAAATTCTCTTATCTGGTTTTAAAATCTCCTCTTCTTTAAAGCAGCAGATAGAGAAAAACATAGATAAACTGTGTGGCAAAAGGAGTAAGTTATGAAAAGAAAAAGACTTTTATTGATAATTTTATTAACAATCCTTTTAGGATGTGCTCAAACAACCAAAGAGATAAAGAAAAAGCAACCAAAAAGATCTGAAAAGAAGATAGCAAAAACAACCCAAAAAAACAAAATATCTGATTCTTATCTCACAAAAAAGATAGAAATAGAAATGAAGGGAGGAAGGCCATACCTTCCTGTAGGAGCAGAGATAATCTCCAAAGAAGGAAAAGTACCGCTAAGATCTGTAATAAAAGAGCTGGCATCTTTAAAAGGTTTTTCTGTAAGTTGGGCAGATGATGTGGATCAAACAAAAGAAGTGGATGTAAATATAAAACCAGAGGACAATTTCTGGAGTGCATTAAACAACCTTCTTCGCCAATTGGATTATTTTTATGAGGTTCAAGGTGATACTATTATTGTAATGTACAAAGAGACAAAGACTTATCATTTAGCAATGCCTTTTTTGCAAGAAGATTTTAAGACCTCTATAGGAGGAAACTTGCTGGGAGGAGAAGAAACAGAGGGAAAGATGAGAGGAGAAGTCAGGTTAGAAGGAAAATTAGAAAAACCTCTTAATTTCTGGAAACAGGTGGAAGTTAATTTAAAGAAAATAATAGGAGATACAGGGATATATGTGATTGATAGACCACTGGGACTTATTACTGTGACCGCACCCAGAAGGATACATAAAAAGATCTCTGACTACTTGGAAAAACTAAAAAAAGAAATATATAAGCAGGTGATTATAGAAGCCAAAATAATAGAGGTAAAACTTGATAAAAGTCATCAGATGGGTATAGATTGGAGTGATGTGCTTCAGAGAACATTTACAGGTAATATTGAATTTGGACGTCTTTACCATTATGAAAAGTTCGTTAAAACGATTACGCTAAATCCCCAGACCTTTTCAGTTTTTATGGCAGCGCTAAATACATATGGGAAGACCAATGTGATCTCAAATCCAAAAATTACTCTGTTAAATGGACACGGAGCCACAATTACTGTAGGAGAAAATGTAACCTATATTAACAAAGTGGAAAGCACTGTGGATACAGAGACGGATGTAATCACTTATAATGTATCCACAGCAAATATACTTTCTGGTATAGGCCTTGGAGTAATGGCAAATATTATAAGTGATGATGAGGTAATCCTCTATATTACTCCTCTTACTTCTGAATTACAGGAGCCTATAGAATACAAAACATTTGGAAGTACTGTGCAGGGTGCACAGGTGGGATTGCCAAGAATAAAGATTAGGGATATGGCCACCTTGGCAAAGGTAAAAAATGGGCAAACTCTTATAATAGGTGGCCTCATAGATAAAATAAAAGTAAAAAATGAAAATAAAACTCCGCTTTTGGGAGATTTACCCTTAATCAGTAGCCTTTTTACTTATACCTCAGAGCAAACTATATCTCGTGAATTGGTGATACTACTGAGACCAAGAATTATAAAATAATAATGGAGGCGGAGGGACTCGAACCCTCGTCCGGAAACCTTCCGCTCAGGCTTCTACATCCATAGCCCGGCTTTTTGATTCGCCCTCCAAGACACGGCCGGGCACGGTCTTTGGAGAGCTAACCT
>JAMOPX010000129.1 GCA_027064285.1 Desulfobacterales bacterium
TTATAGTATTCCTTCTGTGCCAGAACATTAAGCCCCCCTTCTGTAGTAAGTTCTTCTCTTCTTTCAGGGACAAAAGTGACAATATCTGGCTTTATCTCCAATGCTATTTTTATTATTTCTTCTACTGCCGCCATTTCTAAGTTCAATTTAGTCTTTATAGTTTGTCTTAAGAGTCTGACATCCCTTTCATTTATATGGCGTCTATCCTCTCTCAGATGACATATAATACCATCTGCTCCAGCAATTTCTGCGATTCCAGCAGCTATCACAGGATCTGGTTCATTTATCCCTCTTGCCTGTCTTACTGTTGCCACATGATCCACATTTACTGCTAAGCGAGCCATCTTATCTGACCTCCTTTATTATTGATAATAGTTTTTCTTCTTCCTTCCTCATCTTTTGTGCTTCTTCTTTTGAACCTTCATGGTCATATCCTAAGATATGCAGGATTCCATGAATAATTAGTCTGCATATTGTAGTCTCCAAATCTTCTCCTGTCTCTTCAGATTCTTTTTTGGCAGTATCCACAGATATTATTATGTCTCCAAGCATAGGAATATTCATCTGCTCTTCTTCTTTTCCCAGAAAAGAAAAGGAAATCACATCTGTAGGTCCTTCTCTTCTCAGATAATTTTTATTTATTTCAGAGATATGTTTATCATCAGTAAAAAGGATACTTAATTCCTTATCCTGACATCCCAAGTCTTCTAAGACCATTTTTATCTTCTGTCTTAAGAGCCTTTTCTTTATTCCTGGTATCTGCTTTTCGTATCTGATCTGAAGTGCCATTTGCCAACCCCTTTCTTTGTTCCTTAGGATCAATAGGTTCAGGATATTCTATCCTGTGGTGAAATATTCCAGCTAATGTCTTATTAAAACTCTTTGCGATTTTATTCAAATCTTTTAAAGTAAGTTCGCATTCATCTAACTGTCCATCAGTAAATATCTTATTTATAATATTTTGAACAGTCCCTTTTATTCGAGCTGGAGTTGGATCAGAAAGGCTTCTACAGGCTGCCTCTACTGAATCTGCGAGCATGACAAGGCCTGCCTCTTTTGTTTGAGGTTTTGGTCCAGGATATCTAAAGTCTGCCTCATTAGGTAGAGCCTTTCCAGATTTTTCTGCCTGAGCCTTTGCCTTTTCATAAAAGTATGTGATAAGACTGGTTCCATGATGTTGCTGAATTATGTCTATTATTTCCTGACCTAACTTATGCTTTTTGGCTATTTCTACTCCATCTTTTACATGAGAAATTAATATAAGAGCGCTCATAGATGGAGCAAGTTTTTCATGTTTGTTTTCTGTGCCTATCTGGTTTTCTATAAAATAAAGGGGTTTTTTCATCTTTCCTATATCGTGATAATATGCTGCTACCTTTGCAAGAAGCGGATTTGCTCCTATCTCATGAGCTGCAGCTTCTACCATATTGCTTACTATTACACTGTGATGATATGTGCCTGGAGCACGAACCATAAGTTCCTGGAGAAGCGGCTGGTCAAGGCTTGCTAATTCCAGAAGTTTTATATCTGAGGTATATCCAAATACACTTTCTATTAATGGCTGCAAACCAGTAGTAATAATCCCTATAAGAATCCCTCCCATAAAAGCAGCTACTATTGCCACACCTATTTCTACAGAATCTGTCAAACCCAAAAGCACTTCTGCTGATATTGCTAAGAGAATATTTATCAGTCCTACCTTGAGACCGGTCTTTATAAAAACTATTCTCTCTCTACAGTTTTTAACTCCATAAGCAGATATTAAAGAATTTACAAAAAAGTAAATAAAGTATTCTATGCGCCCTTTAAGCACAATGGCTGATATAACAGAGACCACAAATGAAAAGCCTACTGCATAATTCATGCCCAAAAATATGGATACAAGCATAGAGCCAGTTGCTACTGGAATGCTAAATCTCAGGGCATTTGGAGAAAAATTCTGAAATGTGCGGGCAAATTCCTCTGCTATAAAGTTCGAAAATAAAACTATTAAATAAACCAGCAATAGCATAATACCTGTAAATATCAAGTCTTTAAGTTTACGAGGGGACTTTTTCCTTGTGCTAAGCGAACCTATGAAGTATGTAATTCCTATCATGGAACAGATAAGCACAAACATCGCTATTAGCTTGTTTATCCCTTTTTCTTCTTTTAAGGCTTTATATTGTGCATTTAATTTCAAAAGAGTTTCTGGTGTAATTTTTTCTCCTTCTCTTACAAGCATTTCTCCTTTCTTTATCTTAAAGTAAGATGGCTTTACCGAATCCTTAGCAATTTCCTTTCTAAGCTCAGTTTCTCGGCTGTTAAATGTTATATTTGGTTGTATTAATAATTCGGCCATATTTCCTATTAACTTAGCAAGTCTTCTATTGCCTGTTTCTGACATAATCTCTTTTGTTTTACGAAAGATAATTTGTTTTGCTTCTTTTTTGTCATAGAAATTGGTCAGATTTGTAACCTTAATTTCATTTCCTGAGATTATATTGTGTATTATTATTCCTTTATG
>JAMOPX010000130.1 GCA_027064285.1 Desulfobacterales bacterium
CTTCCCAATATAGGTGCTCATGTGGTAAGCTTTGGATTAGTTCTTTTTGCATTTACTACGATTATAGGCTGGAGCTATTATGGAGACAGATCTGTATATTATTTGTTTGGTAAGAAAGGAGATTTTGCCGCAAAGATATACAAGTGGTTGTATGTTATGATGATTCCTGTGGGTGCATGTGTTCCTTTAAAATTTGTTTGGACCCTTTCTGATATCACCAATGGTCTTATGGCTATACCAAATCTTATAGGCTTAATAGGGCTTTCAGGATATGTCTATGAGATGATAAAGGAATACGAGGATAATATTCCTCGTATGAAAGCATCTCTAAGGACTAAAAGATATGTCAGATAAGGTATGGTTGGTAAATGAGGAATTAGTAAAAGAAGCAAGAAGTTTTATTCAAGAAGCAGTGTCTATATCTAATGAAAAGCTGGCTATTATATATCATGGAGATGGAGATGGATGTTGTTCAGCATATTTTGCCAGTAGATTTTTGAAAAGATTAGGCGCAGAGCAGATTTCATATAGATGGGTTTCTACAGCAGATTTTGATTTCAAGTGCTTGGAAAACCCCATGCTTAAGGACAAGCCAAATCTGGCTATATTTTTAGATCTTCCTATATACACAAGGGCTGATTTTTTAAGAACTCTTAGGAGAAAGTCAAAGATTTTTATATATGATCATCATCAGCCAGGTAAATTTGCGGGTTCAAACCTGCCAGACAGAGCCAAGTTCCTTTACATAAATCCTGTGATACATCAGGACGGCTCAACTCCTGCTACTACCTTTGCATGGCAGTTAAATGGTGAAAATGATCTCCTGTGCAAAGAAGTTCTTTTTATGGGACTTTATACTGAATCATGGGCTACGGGAGCCCCTTTTTTTCAAGACATGAGTCAGGAACACAAGAATAAATTAAAAGAGGTGGCAAGAGCAATACATAGCAGTTTCCTTATGCAAAACATGAATAAAGTGCATTATGCCCTAAATTTTCTCTTTAGCTTGGACAGACCAATAATAGAGATAGAAGATTTAGGACAGAACAGAGGATATCAAATCCTCAAGAACATATACAAACTTGTTCAAAATGAAAAAGAATGGCTCCTTTATCTTATAATGCAGGACATGAAAAAGATGCCTCAGCCAAGGTATGTCTTGAAAAGGATTGATAGCAGATTTAGGCTCTGTGGAATAATTGCTTCTGAACTCAGGTGGAGGTATCCAGAGCTTGTGGTAGGTATATGGCAGAAATGGAGGAATCTATATTATTGCGAGTTGAGAAAAGGAAAAGATTGCCCTATAAATCTTGTGGAGTTGATAGAAGAAATAAAAAAGGAAGCAAGACTTAAAACAGGAGGAGGTCATCCAGAGGCAGCAGCATTTACTGCTAATGAATATCATTTTAAAAAAGCAGTAGAAAAAATAAAGGAAATTATGAAGGATTATATGAGAAAGAGAAGAGAATTAAAGGAGAAGAATGGTGGATCTGAGCAGTGAGATTATTACCATAGGAACAGAGCTTCTTTTGGGCCAGATTTTGGATACAAATACTCAATATCTGGCACAACGACTTGCAGAGATAGGGATAAATGTTCGCTATAGGACATCTGTAGGAGACATTTTAGAAGATATAGTATCTGCAATAAATATCGCTGTTAATAGATGCAATTTAGTAATAACTACTGGTGGACTTGGACCTACCTTAGATGATCTTACAAGAGAAGCAGTGGCAAAAAGTGCTGGCGTAGGATTAGAGTTCAGGGAAGAATTACTTAAAGACATAATAGAGGTGTTTGATAGAATAGGCTACACTATGACAGAAAATAATAAAAGGCAGGCATATGTGCCAGAAGGAAGTATTGCCATTCCCAACAAGCTTGGCACAGCTCCTGGATTTATAAAAGAGATAAAAGATGTGCCGGTTATATGTCTTCCGGGAGTTCCAAGAGAGTTGAAGTATCTTATGGAAAATGAGGTTATTCCATGGCTTAAGCAAAGATTCTCTATGGACAAAGAGGTTATATATTCAAAAATCCTTAAGGTAGTAGGAACAGGCGAAAGCAAAGTGGATAGGATGTTAGCAGAAATTGTTAAAGGATGTGAAAATCCAGAAATAGGGCTTTTGGCATCAGAAGGGGAGGTTAAGATAAGGCTTACTGCAAGAGCAGGAAGCAAAGAAGAGGCAGAACTTTTAGTAAAAGAGATGGTTGAAAAAATAAAAAAGAGACTGGGTAAAAAGATATATGGAGAAGATAACGATATATTTGAAGAGGTTATATGCAAGCTACTTCAAAACAAAGGTCTTAGCGTATCTATTCTTGAAACCTTTTCTGGAGGAAGGGCTGCTCAAAAGCTTGTGTCTTGCGGTTGCCCATCTCTTTTGGAAGCAAGAGTTATAACAAATAAGGAATTGTTAGAAAATATGGCAGGAAAAAGGATTGAATCTGTGGAAAGAGAGATTTCTATTGACCTGGCAGAAAAAGTAAGGC